>NZ_JBFSUD010000035.1:0-50678 GCF_041467175.1 Vibrio sp. 10N.247.310.24 | reverse complement strand
TGCTTTATTGATTTTATTGTTAATTTATAGACTCATCTAAGCGGAGAAGAGCCGAAAAACTAATCTGAATGCCCAAATTTAGTCATTTTTTAACGTGTAAAAAATCACCTATTATTCTTGTCATCAGAACGAACCACTTAAACAAATTTATAGAGAGGCAATCATGGCTCAAGCAATGCAAATGAATACTATCGCTGTTCCTAACTCTATGGATAAGAAGACCTACTCGGTTAACTTCAAAGGATTGATTGCACACATTTTCGATATTCTTTTTGTAGACAACTCTCCACGTAGTTACTACTCAAGCGACCTATCTGGTCACATGCAACGCGATATCGGTATCAACCGTTAATCTCCGCGTTAACATGTAAAAATATAGAATTTTAAGAAAACGCCAGCTTCTGAAGCTGGCGTTTTTGTATCTGCAATAAGCTGTGTATCTCAAAGAAACTAAGCATTTAAAATAAACTAAGCACCTGAAAACTCATCACCTGAAAGAAAGACTTAGGCATAACGGTCTGTATTTGAGCGCCAGTAAATTCGCTTCGTACAAGGATCACGGTATGTCACACGCCAGCTGCAACTCACCATTGATTAAACTCTGTTTACTTGCCTTACCGATCGGCTTTTACTCTTCTGTGTCGATTGCACAAACCTGGAGTAATGAAGGTCAACCTGCGCAGGTTATCGAACTGTTCACCTCTGAAGGTTGTTCAAGTTGTCCGCCTGCTGATGCCTACCTTAGTACTTTTGAAGACGACCCTAATCTTTGGACACAAGTCATTCCTCTCGCCTATCACGTCGATTACTGGGACTACCTAGGGTGGGGAGATAAGTTCGCGAGCAAGGCATTCAGTCAGAAGCAACGCTTGTACAAAGCTTATGGGGTAACAAGTGGTGTTTATACCCCGGGCTTTATCGTCGATGGAAAAGAGTGGCGTGGTTACTTTAATTGGCTAGACAGAACCTTGCCATCGCTCCAACAACAAATTAATCCTAAATTAACAGTGAACCATAAAGGCGATACGTTCAGCGTGCATTACGAAGGCAAAGGTGATTATGTCGCTCATATTACCTTGTTGGCGATGAACGAAGTCACCAGCGTTAAAGCGGGCGAGAACAGAGGTAAGAAACTTGAGCACGATTTTGTCGTGGTTTATGACGGCTATCGACGTGGTGAGTCTGAATGGCAATTCAATGTCGATTTTGATCCATTAGTCGCAACGCCAGATGCTGTAGCCGTGTGGTTAACCGAACCTAACTCGTATACACCGGAACAAACGGTAGCAGGGTGGCTGAATTAAACTTGCCATAACTTGATACTGGATGTGTTGTAGTGGGGCTCATTGCTAAAACACGAGAGAAAGGGGCGATTTAGTTACGTAATACTGCTGAAATACGTTAATATAGCGCGCTATTATTTTAGCTTTGAGTTCCTGCAATTAATGACTAACACCACAACACCAACCAACTTCTCTGATCTTGGCTTAATCTCTCCTTTGATGGCTCGTCTTACCGAGCTTGAATACCAACAGCCAACGCCTATCCAAGCGCAAGTTATTCCAAGTGTGTTAGCAGGACGCGACCTAATTGCAGGCGCAAATACAGGTTCAGGTAAAACCGCAGCCTTTGCACTTCCACTGTTACAACAAATCCATGAAGATGCACCTCTAGACCGTCGTTCAGGCAAAGGTAACTATGTTTCCGGCCTTATCTTGGTTCCTACACGTGAGCTTGCTAAGCAAGTTGCCGATAGCGTTAAGTCTTACGCAGTACATTTCAACGGTGCAATCAAAACTGTTTGTGTATTCGGTGGTGTATCGGTGAACACTCAGATGCAAGCGTTACGTGGCGGCACAGACATCTTGGTGGCAACACCGGGTCGTTTGCTTGATCTGATCTCAAGCAACGCTATCAAACTCGATAAAGTAAAAACGTTAGTGCTTGATGAAGCTGACCGAATGTTGAGCCTTGGCTTTACAGAAGAGCTCGACGCGATCTTGAAGCTGCTGCCAAGCAAGAAGCAAACTCTGTTGTTCTCTGCGACTTTCCCTGAGCAAGTTAAAACGTTGACTCACGAATTACTGAACGACCCAATTGAAGTCCAACTTCAAAGTGCCAATGCGAGCACGCTAGTTCAGCGAGTATTCGAAGTAGAGAAAGGTCGTAAGACAGCTTTGTTAGCGCACCTGATTCAGCAACACGAATGGCGCCAAGCTCTGATCTTCGTGAATGCGAAGAACAGCTGTGAACATTTAGCAGACAAGCTATACAAGCGCGGTATCATTGCGGAAGTATTCCACGGTGATAAAGGTCAGGGTTCACGTACTCGTATCCTAGAAGATTTTAAATCTGGCGAGATTGACGTTCTGATCGCGACAGACATCGCAGCTCGTGGTCTGGATATTGAAAAGCTTCCTGTAGTTATCAACTTTGATTTACCACGTAGTCCATCAGACTACATGCACCGTATTGGCCGAAGCGGTCGTGCAGGTGAGGTTGGTTTAGCATTATCTTTGATCGATCACGAAGACTACCATCACTTCACAATCATCGAGAAGAAGAACAAAATTCGTCTTGAGCGTGAGCAAATCGAAGGCTTTGAAGTGGATGAAGAAGCAACCGCTGCACTTGTTGCTGCATTAAAACCGGTTGCGCCACCGGCTGGTACAGGCAAGAAGAAAAAGAAGAAAGCACCTAAAAACCAAGATGTTTGGTTGAGAAATAACTGATATTGAGTCAGTAAAAATAGAATTTCTAAAGGCGCTTAATTGCGCCTTTTTTATTTTTAGCCCTAAGTTTAGCAAATCCGCGTAACGAGATTAAACGACACTCTTGACTCTAAAGAGGTCAGTAAATAATTTGCCGATCATCAAAATGACGAGCAGTGTGGTTAACATCAGTAATGGTGTTTGAATCTGATAAACCGGTGTTAGATTAAGCGCGCCAGACGTCAGTACGACCAGCAGGTTAATGCCAAGTATTCGGTGCACCATCAGTTTAGGCGTTGCGAACACTTTCCATATCACCATGCTATTAATGAAATAGAACAGTGCTAATTGCCACAACTCAGTCATCATCGGCATGATAAAGATGTATTGAAGTAAAATAACGGTACCAGTGCCTATCACCCCGAAAAACGCATCTTTGATAACACTTGGTGGCATCGTCGGTAACATGGAAGAAAATACGCCTGCAATCATCGGAAAAATAAAACCGCCCGGCACAGGTAGATATATCCAAACCAGTAGCGACGTGACGAACATCGAGACTCCTTGTAAGACTTTTCTCCCATCTTCATCCAGGTGTTGAACAAAGGTACGGTGCTCATGGTGCCAAGAAACGTTTTTCTTCTCACTCTTCACAAACGGCACATCATCAATCAATGACAAGTGTGGCGCCATTAACTCTAGTTTTTCCAGTTTTTCCAGTTTTTCTGTGAGAATTGGCCAATCAATAGGTTGAGTAAGTTCATCCGAGGCGAGTTCAAGCAGACGATCTTGAATATGAGCAATTTCACGGACACGTAAACGCCACGCTTGGATATTTTGCTTTAGGTGATAACTGCCAGTGAGCGGTAAATCCAACAGTTGATAAAGCTTTTTAATATTAGCGGTATTGGACTCTAAGGCTTCTATATCAAGGTTATTGGTATCGCTCATTGCTGTTATCAGCGTTTCTCTGCTTGTTTCAAATCGTTGTTCGAAGTTTTGTTCAGTGTTTACCGGCCAGATTAGACGATAAACAATCGAGAAGGTGATAACGCCTAGCAAAGTTTCTTGTATTCGTAGCACCGCAAAATAGAATGTAATTTGGTTATCGAATCCCCCCATACAAGAGATGATGGAACAGACAGCAAAGCCTATAGAAAAGACATAACCGTACTTTTCATCACTCGACATGAAGATGCATGTACCGAGAAATAAAGTGAAAAACATCAAAAACAGAAAGCGGTCTTGCGAAAACATCGCAATCAAGAAAAAGGCATAACCCGTCCCTAACAAGGTTCCCATTAATCGGTTATGGCCTTTGTTTATTGAATGGGCAAAACTCTCGTTCAATGCCATGACAGCAACCGCAATTGCCGCCCAATAGGGTTTTTCCCACTGAAACCACAACGCAAGGCAGATAGAGATAACAATCGCGAGAGAAGCCTTAATTGCTTCTTTGGTCGATGCACTGAACATAAATGCCATCCAACTATTTGATTATTTTGATTGAAGCTGTCATGCCGACACGAAGTTGCAAGTCTTCAGGCACGTTATCGAGTACTACTTTAATTGGTATACGCTGAGCGAGGCGAATCCATTGAAAATTTGGGTTCACGTTGGGAAGAAGGTCATTACCAGTACTGCCATCTTGTGTCGCAATGCCAAAGCCAATGCTTTTAATATGGCCTTTTAATTGAACATCATTGCGCGTCATGAGCGTGACGATAGCTTTGTCGTTTGGTGCAACGTTCACAAGATCAGTCTCTTTGAAATAGCCTTCGATCCAGAAACTGTCTTCATCGATCAGCGCAACTACCGGTGTATTAGCGACGACTTGAGAGCCTTCTCGTAGGTTTAAGTTCGTGATGAAGCCATTCGTTGGAGCGTAAACCTTGGTGTATTTGAGATTTAAATGTGCCTCTTCAACATTGGCCTTTGCTAGTGCAACGTTAGCTGCATTTGTCTCAACCGCGTTGTTCAGGTTATTCAAGGTCAGCACTGGCAGCGCGCCAGGCGTTCTTTTTTCTAAGTTCAACGCGCGTTGCTCTTCGTTTTTAGCTTTTGCTAAGAGCGCGCGAGCCTGTTTCTGTGTCGCGAGTGCTTTATTGTAGGCCGCTTGATAAATACTTGGGTCGATCTCAAACAGTAGATCCCCTTTAACTACCTGTGAGTTGTCTTCAATATGGACTTTAGTTACTTGCCCGGTGACTCGAGGGGTAATAGAAACTATGTAAGCGCTGACCTGACCATCTCGAGTCCAGGGATTACTCGAATAAGATTGGTAATAGCTATAAACCACAGAGCTTGCGGCAACGACCAGTAGTAGCGTGATGAGATAACGTTTAATCAAGGTGAATTCCTCAGAAGATGGTAATGAATTGACCGATAACGCCGACGAAAATCACGATTAGGCTTAATTCGGCAATTGCAGGAAAAGCGACATATTTATGTAGCCCAAGTTTTGTCGCGATTGAGCCAGTCAATATCGTCAATACATAAGCTAACGCGATAACCAATAGCAAAGGAGGGAAGTAGATCTCACCCCACACGAGTTCATGTGGCATTGTGTTCATGGGTCTGTCTCTATCGTTTGAAGAAGGTCACGATAAAGGAACTATGGCAATGTTAATAATCGTATATAGAGGATCGGATCCATCAAACTTAGGTAGGTTTAGGTATATACTAGAAAGAAGAGTTAGCAAAAGGCACAAATCATTAGCTATTTAGCTCCGTCTTTTTATCATTATTATTCTGATGCAGTAGATATTTTTCTATTTCATATGCATGACTAAGAAAGTAAGCACATCAAAATGAACTTTAGTATTGAACAACTTCTCGCGTTTGTGACCGTTTATGAACAACGGTCATTCAGCAAAGCAGCAGTAAAACTCAACAAGCACAGAACGACCGTCGGCCAGGTTATTACAAATTTGGAAGACCACCTTGCTGTGCATCTTTTTGAAAGGGTCGGCCGCTCTGTAGAACCAACGGAGGACGGGCACCTCCTTTATCACTACGCAAAACAGACGATTGAGCAAGCTCGTACTTTTGACAAAGTGGCGTTGAGCCTCTCTTATGGTGGGCTAGAGAAAATAACAATCGCGTATTCTAGTTTCGTTCCACAACGTGTTTTGGTAGATATACGAAAACGACTTAAGCACGATTTCCCAATGATGCGAGTGAACTTTCTGGTTAGGAATAAGAACGAAATTAAACAAGGAATACAAAGTGGGGAATATCACTTTGGACTTGTGAATGCTCACAATAGCCGAGCGATGCATAGTTTTGATTCTACTTTCCTTGGGCATTTTGAGTTCTATCCATTCGGACAAAAAGGGGGAGAACTCTCACATATCGATAAAGACGAAGTATTAGTCGCACTTAGGAACTCTAAACAGTTCGTATTGAAGTCTCTGATTGACGAAGGTATGTCTGAAAAGATTATCGTGAGCTCTGACTATGAAGAGATCGATCAGCTTTCGTTAATGATCAAAATGCTTGAAGAGGGTTTTGGATGGGCACTTCTTCCTAAGGCTTTTTTTACCGACTCTGAGTTTTCAAAACATTCAATTGAGCCCATTCATTCTGCGCAAATGGTGGAAGGATTCAAATTTGGATTCGCTTTGTGGTGCCCGCACTCGAAGCAAGTCAGTGGTATCAAAGGCTCTTTGGTGTCTGTTATTAAAGAGTACCGCGAGCAACTTATTGATAGTTTTAAGTCGTGAAAATTTGAGATATTAAAAAGGCGCTAATTATTCATTAGCGCCTTTGAGATTTTGTTCAGCTAAGAGAAGAATTACTTCTTACGGCAGAACTCAGCGATTACGTACATTGATTGACCGCCGTTTGTTTTACCAGAAACAAGCTTAGGGTCGTCACCAACGCTGATGCCACGGATAACAGTACCTTGCTTAATCACTTGGTTAGTACCTTTGATTGGAAGGTCTTTGATTACTGTTACGTCGTCACCTTTTTTAAGCTCAACGCCGTTCACATCAAGAGGCTTGTCATCAGCAGACATGCCGATTTGTGCCCAAACTGATGTTTCTTCTTCAAGGTACATCATGTCTAGTGCGTCTTGAGCCCAGCTTTCAGTGTTCAGACGAGTAAGTTGACGCCATGCCGTTACTTGAACTGGTGCCTCTTGACTCCACATGCTGTCGCTTAGGCAGCGCCAGTGGTTGATATCTTTAGGCTCGTCAATCTCACCAAGGCATTTGTCACATACCATAATGCCGTGATCCACTGTTACGTGGCTGTGTGGCGGCACTGCGTACGCAGTAAGAGAAGAATCAGAACCACATAGTTCACATTTAGATTGGCAGCGTTCTAGCATAGTAGCTTCAGAAGACATAATGGACTCACATTTATTAGGTATTAATTACGGGGGCTATTATCCACTTTATTTTCAATAAAGAAAGAGGTCGTACGGTATTCTGTCTTGATTAATTTTAGCCGAGATCAACCATTTGTGTTTTAACGTTGTATGCAAACGGTTAGCTAGAGAAGGTTGATTGGCCGCAGAAACAAAAATGCCAGCGGTTAGGCTGGCATTTGTTTAGTAGCAACGTTTTTTATTCTAAGAAGGAACCTGTTATTGATGCTGAAGTTAGCGCGTTGTCAATTAGGAAATCTACAGCTTGTGCCTGCATACTGACATGATGATCTTCATCCAAAGGTGTCGGTGTCGTCTTATCTTGCGGAACTACAAACGTACTGTGCGCAGCAACATCGCTGAACTTAACAAAGTCCTTCGCACCATCAGGGCTTGTGTTACTCGAATCAACCACCTTGAGGCCTAACTTAGTTGCTAACGGTGTCGTTCCCGCGAACGGAGCGTTTGCGACAGAGTTTGGTACTGTATCGTCACCTTGCACTTGAGCCATATAAATAGGCAAAAGAGGTGAACCAGAAGCAACTAGGTAAGAAGCATTGGTAAACGGATCCACAGTATCCAACACAGTTTGTGCAGCATAAGCGAACTGCTGAAAAGCGGCCGTCATGGTAGCTTTTTGCGCAGCGGTCGCGTTTGCTTCAAACGTTGTGTAGCACTGTTTGCTAGTAAGACTTCCACAGTTAGCGGTTGCGAAGCCTGCGTACTCAGTTGAAGCGCTCAATGCAACGCTGTGCTTAACTTGAGGGCCAAACTCTGTAGAACCAAGCAGAAGGTTAGATATTTGTCCCCCTGAGTTTTCAATTGCTGCTGAACTGAATGAGTAAAGCGAATTAGCTGCGACACTACCGAGAGTACGGTTAGAGGCTGCAACTGCTGTTGTTCCAACAATACCACCTAGCGAGTGGCCTAAGAACTTCACTTGTGAGCCAGTAGTTAGATTAAATGCCTTCAATGGAGACGTTGTGAGTGCCCCAGCTTTTAATGAAACGGCTAAAGATGCGCGTAAGCCCATAACATCAAGCGCACTTTGACGCACGTTATCGCGAGCGACGGGTAAGTTCGCCAAGTTCAGATAAGCTAACACGTCAGCGTTTGCCGAACGAGTATCATCTAAACTACGTGTACCATGGAGCGGTAAGTCAATCGCCAATACAGCTACACCTGCTTTTGCAAGGTTGTAAGCGAAAGCATAAGCGTTTTCTTTCGCTGAGGTGATACCGTGTTGGTAGATCACAACATTAGTAGGATCAGAACCATTTGGCGTAAACAGTAAGAGTTCGACGTCTTCTAATGATTTAACTTGAGGAACAGGTGAGTATTTGGTGATGACTCGCTCGCTATCAAGTGCTGAACCATCTTTAAGAGTCAAATTTAAACCAATGAGTTTAAGCTGCTCTGTTTGACTTGTCGCTAATATACTTGCATCAATACCAGCAGCAATAAGCTGAGCGGCCATGTTCGCCTTTTCTGCACTATTACTTAGAGCATTTGAAACCTTAGCTAGGCTAGGCATAGCGGATTCAAACGGCTGAGTATTCCATTTGCTGCTGCTTGTTTCTAAGTAGTGAGGTAACTTAACCGACCCTTGACTTACATTGACATCTGCACTTGATGCATCGTACATCGCCCCAATAGCAAATTTGGCTTTAGCAATCTTAGTCGAGTCGCCGCCACCAATGTATTTATCAAAATCAGTGTCATTTGCTAATGCTGTTTTGAATGTTACTGCAGGAAGAAACGACATAGTGTAAGCGGCTTTTAGGTCAACCGAATTAGGGTTTGCACTGCCTTTCCATACACCATTTAGGTTCGCAGAAGCCAACCCAGTCGCTGTTGCTGCTTTTGTTGCGAAAAGCGAGCCGCCAACCGATTCGGTGGTAAACCACGTCGAATAAATGATGTCTTTGGTATCAAGGCTAACCTTGCCGGCGGCATTCGCCCCTGCAAAGATTTGCTCTACACCCTGAGTTACTTTCTGAGCTTGAGCTAAGCTGCCGTCAGTATACGTCACTGAACTTGATTTCAGAGCCGCGTAGCTTGACGACATACCTACCGGGTCGCCATTAACATCGGCCAGTTCATTCGACAGTGCCAACACGTATTCGCTTGAAGCATCGAGTGAATCTTTAAATACAATAGTAAAGGCATCCGTTGCAGCGCTAGATAACACATTAAAGTGCGTACCTAGAGTCAACACGCCTGTAACCGTTGGTGGTGTTGTGGATGTGAGTGAACTGCTAAGTTTTAGAATGTAAACGCCGCCAGTCGCGACACCGTCGGCAAGACCGGTACCTTCGAAATTCATAATGATTGGCATCGAAGTAGACCAGCCATCCATTGTGTTCATTGCCGCAATTGGATTCGTTAACGAATCTTTACCACCCGTTGGTAACCCGAGAGTGCCATCCGTCGTGTCCATCAAAGCAAAGCTTGGCAGTGGAACCGCTTTGTTCGCACCACTTAGATGAAACTTAATACTCGTTGTGCGAGCCAGTGAATCTTGAATGTACTGCTCATATTTAACGGCAGTTGAGGCACCTGAACTCGAAGAGTCATCACCACAACCTGCAAGAAATATCGCCGAAGCAAGCAGCGAAACACTAAATAACTTTTTCATGTTTGAATTCCGTTTAGTTAAAGGTGTAGTTCAATTGAATTGCAGATAAGTAAGCTACTGCATCACCTGAAAATTCAAGCTTTTGACCCAATTTATTGGTCTCAGTGAAGTCACCACCTTTGCTTTGTACAAGGGCAAAACCAGCATCAATAGAAAGATCTGGGCTGTACTGGTAAGTCAAACCTGTGCTGTACCAGTAACGATCGCTGTCTGGGATACTTAAAGTCGTTTGGCCTGCTTGTTCGTCATAAGCAAGACCCGCTCTTAGAGTCCACTCTTTATTCAACTGATAAGTCGCACCCAACGAGTAGCGGTTGTTATCCTCGTAGTGTTCCGTCTTTTTGAAACACTCACCATTTGTACAATCTGGACTGGTTGCTTTAAGTTCTTTAAAACTGCTCCAACCCGTTTGTTGCCAACCGTAATGAATCGCCCATTGGTCCGTCAGTTGATGAAAAGCTGAGATTTCAATAATTGAAGGTAATGTGATTTTTAGACGGCCTGTTGTTGTCGTAGCACTACCTCGCACGATGCTGCCCGTGTAATCAGTAAAGTCACCATCATCAAAGTCGAGGTCTACCTCTGAACGATAAGCGATAGAGAATCGGTTGTTTTGATTCAATTCATATAACGCGCCAACGTTCCAACCAAATGCAAATGTTTCACCTGTCATGCTGATCAGTTTTGTAGAGGCAGAGTCACCAGTAATGTTCGAGATAGAGCCTTGGTGACGATTAAGTTCAGCCTCGGCGTAAACAAGGTTTGCACCGGCACCAACACTAAATTGGTCATTGATTCGATAAGCGACATTCGGATTCAGGTTAACTGACACAAGTGAGGTGTCACCTGCAAGATCACCCGCATAAATATCATCCGGATAATCAGTAGCAACTCCATAGTTAGAGAACATACCGATACCCCAAGCCCATTTATCGTTGATAGGGCTGATGTAGTATGCGGCAGGAACGATTTGAAGTGGCGCTACGTCTTTGGATACTTGGCTTTGACCGCCAGATCCTGGAACGTTGTTTTGAGTAATATCCACCTCTGGATCAACGATAGAAACCGCGCCTGAAAACTGGGCTGTATCAAATAGGGTCATTGCAGCGGGGTTTCTCGCAAGTACACTCGCGTTGTCGGCAACTGCACCTTCACCTGAAAATGCGCGTCCAAGGCCTGAGGCAGAATGCTCCGCAACTTGGAAACCAGCCGCAAGTGAATTACATGCAAATAGCACAGAAAGCGAAACGAGAGAGCGTTGTATTGTTTTCATCCTTGACCCTCCTAGGGCATCAAATCTCATTCTTATTGTTGAAAACACACTGAGCATTCTTATTTGTGATGCTCCAATGTAAATGACATGTTAAATTCATGTTTCATGTAAAGTCAAAGAATGAGTTATCATTTTGTGAAGTTATAATTTTACGGGGCGGGACTTTAACATTTATAATATGCATACAATCAATGCTTTATTTGTGGTTGGAGGTGTGACCAGAATGTTTATGCGCATTATCGGAATAAATAGTGTTCAATTGCTTAAATATGTAACAACTTCGTTTGTGTTTACCGTTAATCGCTAAATCGGCATAATACGGTTTCATTTACGATGGCATTAAATTGGAATTTAAGTTTGGAATTACTCGCGATAGAGTTTCTTGGAAAACCGCTTCGTTTAGAAGGTTCAATGGCTGGTTGGCAACAACTGTTCTGGGATAATACACTTGTGTCTCAACTGGATGCGACCTCAGAGCAAGATAATGCTCGAACTCACTCATTCATGTTGCAATCTGGCGAAGATACGTTGCAGTGTCACGTCGAGGCGTCAGTTCAATGGCAGCCATTTGAGATGTACTACAAAGCCTCCGTCAATGGTCAAACGATTGCCGAAGGTAACCGAGACACTAAAGACATCGAGCAACAAACTCCCGTTGTAGCACCTAAACCTGAGAAGCGTTTTAGCTTAATTGGATTAGTGTCGCTTGGTATGAAAGCATTAAAAAGTGCCAAGCTAATCAAAGTCGTACTTGCCTCAGCGAGCTTGGCTGCGTATTCATGGCTGTTTTCAATTCAATTTGCTTTGGCTCTAATCGCTTGCCTTATGTTCCATGAATACGGCCATATTAGAGCGATGAAATACTTTGGTATGAAGACCAAAGGCATCTATTTGATACCGTTCCTTGGTGGTTTAGCGTTATCCGATGAGAAGATCAATACGCGCTGGCAAGATGTAGTTATCTCAATCATGGGGCCATTGTTCGGATTGATATTGTCTTTGGTGTTTATGGTGTTGTACTGGATCACTGGCGAGATGTTCTTTGCTGGGCTTGCGGCATTCAACGCGCTATTGAACTTGTTTAATCTATTGCCAATTTTGCCTCTCGATGGCGGACATGTACTGAAAAGTATCAGTTTCTCAATGAACAGCGTGCTTGGTATTGTATTGTGTATCGCAGCAGCTGTTGCTGGTGTGGTACTGAGTTATCAGTTGAATCTTACCTTGTTTGGTTTCTTATTGATTATGGGTAGTGTGGAAATACTGTTCGAATGGAAAGGGCGTCACCACAGTCACTTGTTACCATTAGACAAATACGGTCAAGTCGTGTCGTTTGTTTGGTATGTGGGTTTAGTGAGTAGTTTGATTGGTGTTATCTGGTATTTTGCATCTACTGGTGATCAGCTATTAAGCCTACCATTGCAAATTCTTGGTACTTAACAAGAATCAAAACAAAAAAATGCCCTAGCCAATATGGATAGGGCATTTTTGTATTCGAAGTTTAGCGTCTAGACAAATGTAAATTACGCTTTGCAATTTGGTCTTGGAGAACCCGATTGGGGAAGCGTTTTGATCGTCGCTTGCAGATCTTTGATACGCGTACTGTGCGAAGGGTGTGTAGAAAGCAGTTCTGGGGGCTGATTACCACCCGATGCCTTCGCCATGTTTTGCCATAGGTCGACACTTTGGTTAGGATCGAATCCAGCTCTAGCCATATACTCTAGGCCAACAACATCGGCTTCAGACTCTTGAGTTCGCCCATACGGTAGAATAACGCCATACTGAACGCCTAAACCTAAAGCAGCCATCGTCATACCTTGATATTGGCTGTATTCTGATGCGCCTAATGCGATGCTAGTAACCGATAAACCAGTGTTAGCGATTTGAGACTGAGATAGGCGCTCGTTACTGTGGTCTGCTAAAACGTGCGCCACTTCGTGCCCGATAACTGTCGCGAGTTGGTCTTGATTAACCGCTACCTTAAGTAACCCGGTATATACGCCAATTTTTCCGCCTGGTAGGGCGAATGCGTTTACTTGGTCACTGTCAAAGACAACAACTTCCCATTCACTAAAACCTTGTTTAGGAATGTATTGCGTGATGCTGTTTGCAACGCACTGTACATAAGCGTTCGTTTTTGCATCTTTGCTGATGGGTTGTTCTTTCTTCATTTGTTCAAAAGACTGTGCTCCAAGCTGAGACATATCTTTATCTGAAAAAAGCAGTAATTGGTTTCTGCCTGTTGGGGAAGCGCTGCATGCACTTAGCCCAGCGAGTGTAAGAAGCGAGGCAAACTTCATCCATGACGTCATACAATATCCTCTGTGTATTCGGTTTTTATGCATGTTAACATCAACTTGTGTAATAGCTAGTAGCAGTAAGATAACTATTTCGGTAATAATCCCAGCAGTAATGCTAACGTTATTGGTTTTATCAACCTATTAACGATGATAAAACTGCACACGCGTAACAAAGCCAATAATTAAGGACCCTACATGAGTATTTGGAAAAAGCCCGTTGACCTAGAGATCTTCAACGCGACCTCAAAAAATACCTTAATTGAACACCTCAATATTGTATACACCGAGGTCAACGACAACTCTTTGGTGGCAACCATGCCGGTTTGTCATTTTACCCACCAACCTTTAGGTATGCTCCATGGCGGCGCATCGGTTGTATTAGCAGAAACGCTTGGCTCATTGGCTGCTAATTTTTGCGTTCCAGAAGGCTACTATTGCGTTGGGCTAGATATCAACGCAAACCACGTTAGATCAATGCGCGATGGCCATGTTGTCGGTACTGCTGAGCCTATTCACTTGGGTGTGTCTACCCAAGTATGGCAGATAAACATCACTGATGAGCGTCAACGCTTAGTCTGTACAAGTCGTTTAACTATTGCCGTGAAGAAACATAAGCGATAATAGGCTAAGCATTAGTTAGCTGTGTTTGTATTTATAAGAAGTAATCTGTATTTAAAAATAGTCCGAGAAATCCATGGTCATAACGTTTAAAAGTGGGAAAATCATCGCAACCGCACATGAGCTTGTCGTTCGTTTGGATGGTGAGCACAGAGTAACGCTACAAGCTCAAGTTGATGCAATCCAACTGATAGGAAAAGGGGCAAATGTCATTTCAGCCAATGGTTCTGAATGCAAGTGGTCGATTAAATTAGACAACGAACAGCAGCTTCGAGATATTGCCAATGAAATCGGCTGCGATGTGATGTAATCGTATACTGCAAAAGTACTTAGACCTTCTATTTGAATCAAATCTTAGGACACCATACCTAATAAATCGCAAGAAAATCACATCAGTAAGATTGATTTTAAGTCTTAAAATAGGGAAACTGAATTCAATGTCCTTTGAATAGGTTTTCCTCTTTATGAGCAGCCCGAGACTTCGCGTTCAATTTGAAACCCTGTTTGAATACTTCGATGGTAAAGATTCTGATGTTCAGCTCGACGACATCACGGATGTGCTTTGTTGTACCCGTCGTAATGCCCGGATGGTACTCAATAAGCTTGAAGAAGAAGGATGGATTGAGTGGTTACCTGCGGCTGGGCGAGGCAAGTTATCTCAACTTATTTTTAAGCAGAATCGTTGCGATGTCAGTGAAAACTTAGCAAGACGCTACTTACAAGAAGGTAAAATTGGACAAGCGCTGTCAGTGCTTGATCACAATGCAGCCAAGCTGACTCAAGTTATTCAAAATTACTTGGGTGTGCAATACCAGGAAGGTGAGCAGGTTATTCGTTTGCCTTATTACCGACCGCTTTCTATGCTTAACCCGACAAAGTCGATGCGACGATCTGAGCAGCATATTACCTGTCAGGTATTCAGTGGGTTAACACGTTTGGATGAGAACGATCAATTACAGCCCGATCTTGCTCATTCATGGCAAAAAATCAGCGATTATCAATGGCGATTCTTCTTGAGACCCGGAGTCCGTTTTCATAACGGAGAGCCTTTGTTAACTAATCATGTTGTGGATACGCTGCTAGCACTCGAACCTCTCAATATGTTCTCACATATAAAAGACGTCTCTTCTCCGGCAAACTGTGTGGTTGATGTCTTTTTAACGCGACCAGATAAACACTTCCCACTCGCTCTGACTGAATCTGTTGCCAAAGTCACCTTACCGATGATTTTACGTGGTGAAGACTACGATATTCGACCGATTGGTACTGGCCCTTATCGCATTGAAAAGAACGATGAGAAGCAACTCGTGCTAACGGCTTTTAACGGATATTTTGGTTTTAGGCCATTGATTGATCGTGTTGAGGTTTGGGTTGTTGATGAGGCTTACTCTTCAATGGTTTACCCAAGTCTTTCTAAGCCTGTAATGGCGGATCGCGGCGATAGCGACGAAGTCGAACTTGATCCCGGCTGTACCTATCTACTGTTGAATCGGAAAAAGGGCATCGCACAAGATCCTGCATGGGCGCAATTTTTATCTAATACTTTGAATGCGGCCGATCTGTTTGTACACATTCCGAAAGAAACTGTTATCGATTTGGGAGTGTTACACGCTTATGGGATAAAGCCCGGTTGGTATGACATCAAGTTGAACACGCCGGTTTGTCCACCAGCGAATGCGAAACCAACCATTAGATTGGCTTACCAATGCCAACACCCAATGTTTCCAACACTTGCGAAGGCTATTGTTACAGTGTTGAAGCAATATGACGTCGACGTTGAACTTTATGGTTACGAAACCGATCCTCCACACGCCGATAATGTCGATATTTGGATTAATCCAATGGGTATCGCTAACAATAGAGATGACGCGTTAGCGGGCTGGTTGATGGATTACAGCTTTCTCGATGAATCTAGCCCGGCAGAAGACTTCGATCAATGGTGTCACATGATCGATCGTTGGCGCTCGGGCGAATTCGAGCAATTCCCAGCAAGACAGTTAGGTAAACAATTGGTGCAAAGCAATCAATTGATTCCAATGTTCCACTGTTGGTTAGGCGTTAACAAAGATCAATGCGGTACGCTGCAGAACGCAAAGTGTAATGCACTCGGTTGGTTCGACTTTAGCCAAGTTTGGGTAAAACCGGACGTTGACTAAGACCAGAGATAACTTGATTAGGACAACACGATGCAAACGGTGATGATCACATTTATAACGCTGGTGGCGTTTGCTGCCAATTCAGTGTTGTGTCGTTGGGCTTTGATGGATCAAACCATTGATCCTTTGAGTTTCTCGATCGTTCGTATCATATCGGGTGCCCTTACACTTCTGATTTTATTAACTTTGTCTTCCCACTCTAAGTCTAGAGAGGAGCTAGTAAACAACGACAAGTCGGTAGAGACAAAGCTCAAATTACCGTTTCAATTCACATCAATATTGTCACTCCTCGTTTATATGTTTGGTTTCTCGTTTGCTTACTTAGAGCTTGGTGCAGGTCTCGGTGCTTTGGTTCTGTTTGTCGCGGTTCAATTTACGATGATTGCCGCACACCTGTTAGCTGGCAATAGAATGTCATTGTTAGAGTGGTGTGGTTGTTTGTTGTCAGTTTCTGGGCTCGTTTACTTACTCATGCCGACGGATTCGACAAGTTCGCCCGATATAACCTCCATCATATTGATGGCTCTGGCTGGAGTAGGTTGGGGAATTTATACACTTGCGGGTAAGAAATCCACGAACGCGTTGCAATCCACTACTTGCAACTTTGCATTTAGCTCGTTAGTGATCCTTGTGTTAGTAAGCCTGTTACTTGTCATCCCTAATGTGGCATCGCAAATATCCATCACAGAACAAGGCTTGATTTACGCAATATTGTCGGGCTCAGTGGCTTCTGGTGTGGGTTATAGTTTGTGGTATTACGTGGTGAAAAAACTGGATACAGTGGTCGCATCCATTGCACAGCTTTCTGTTCCCGTTATCGCGACACTTGGTGGCGTTTTGTTGTTATCTGAACCTGTTACTATGCAATTTATTATCTCATCGACTGTTATCTTACTTGGAATAAGCTTGGTTCTTGTCGCACCTAAACTTAATAAATAAAGGGCTCAATCATTAACTTCTATGGCTAAACCAAACAAAAAACAACCGACCAAAACGGTTCAGATATTCTGCGCTAAATGTAAGACACAACTTTTCAAGTATCGAAAAGGCGGCAAAGGAGCGCTCGTAAAGTGTTTCAAGGAACGGATCGTTGAAGATTTCACAAAAGACCCTTGTGTGTGCCCTGAATGCGGAATTGAATTTGCGCGAGATACTTTGGTTCGAGGTACGCCTGCCTACAAATTTGTGGGTGGCAAGGTAACTATGAAGTAGTTGAGAAGAATAAATGCCGCAGCACATCATGCGTGTGGCATTTGACATTGTTTTTTATATTCAGAAGAAAGGTTAGAGCTTAATGAGCTCTAACTCGTCCTTGAAGTTGCAACAGTAATAGCGAGACAATGGCACCCGTTGTATCACACAGCATGTCTTTCTGTGCATCCCAAATATCACCTTGTGAGCCAAGGAACGCGATACCTTCATCACCACCTGCAATTTCTGCATACCACCATTCTATAATCTCGTAGCCAGCTGCTACACTCATGATCGCAAATAGGGCAAAGAAACAGGCTAGTATCGGCTGAGCCAATTTCTTACGAATCAAATACTCTGCGAGTGGATAGGCATAAAGACCAATAGAGAAATGGGCTACTCGGTCAAAGTTATTGCGCTCAGAGCCGATAAGGTTATTGAACCAGTCAAATGGCACTTCTGAGAAGGTATATTTTGCGCCTATCGTGTGCAAAATAAGCCAGATAAACATCAGAGCATAAGCTGTCTTAGAAAAGGTGAGCTTGGTGGATAGCCACCATATCCCGATAAGAATACCGAGAGCAGGGACGATCTCAGCGATCCAAACGGCTCTTGAAGATGGCGCAAAGGCTGAAAAGAGAAAGATAACAAGATAGACAGCAGTTAGTGAGAGTAGAGGTCTATTTTGAGCAAGTGGCGTAATTGTCATCATCAGATCCTTTATAAGTTTTTTGTATAGTTACATAATAATGAACAGTGTTCAATTGTGTTCTAATCACTAGATTTGTTGAAAAGTAGTGTTATCGCCCAGTATCTAGACAAACGGTTGGCGGAGTTTCACAAAAGTTTGATTTACAACAAAGCGATCCTTAAAATCATTGCATTACTACATAACAAGAAAGAAAAGTCATGAAACTGGAAACTGTCGATTACCTTGCTGACGACGCAGCAGAACAATTTGTTCGATCTCTACGTGAAACGGGTTTTGGTGTTCTTAAGAATCACCCCATCCCAAAAGAGCTTGTTGAGTCAATTTACGAGAACTGGTACCAATTCTTCATTTCTGAAGAGAAAGAGAACTTCCACTTCAATGTTGAAACACAAGATGGATATTTTCCACCTTCAGTTTCTGAAGTTGCTAAGGGCCACACTGTAAAAGACATCAAAGAATACTTTCACGTATACCCTTGGGGTCAGATTCCTGAACAGTTAAAAGAACAGATTCTAGATTACTACCAACGTGCTAATGCTTTTGCTCAAGAACTATTAGGTTGGGTTGAAGCACATGCGCCTCAAGAAGTACAAGAGAAGTTCTCAATCGCGCTTTCTGAAATGATTAATGGCAGCGAACAAACACTGCTTCGCGTTCTTCATTACCCACCAATGCAAGGCGATGAAGAGCCAGGTGCTATCCGCGCAGCCGCTCACGAAGACATCAACTTACTGACTGTTCTTCCTGCAGCAAATGAACCGGGCCTTCAAGTTAAAGCTCAGAATGACGAGTGGTTAGATGTTCCATGTGACTTCGGTAATATGATCATAAATATTGGTGACATGCTTCAAGAAGCATCAGGTGGTTACTTCCCATCGACAACTCACCGTGTAATTAATCCATCAGGTGAACGCCAAGAGAAATCTCGTATCTCTTTGCCACTATTCCTTCACCCAAAACCGGAAGTTGTACTGTCTGAGAAGTACACCGCAAATGAATACCTAATGGAACGTCTAAGAGAGCTTGGTGTTATCTAATTAACTAGTTCCTTGTGCTAAAATTGGTATAGATATCAGAGGTCAGCAAAATTGCTGGCCTTTTTTTGTTTTTCCAAAGAGCTAAACCAATCATAGCCAATTACTGGTCACCTTAGCTGCGTAATTTTGATGGATAACGGGCTCTTGAGCCAAGCAATTGAATGTGGTGTTCCATTAAGCTCGACAAATCGTAGAAAATCGCTTTCAATTAAGAGAAGTCAGCCCACTGACCTAGGGCAATTCATCATGCCTAACAAGCTAACAAGCTAACAACTTAATAACGCAAATGAGCCAACTATGTCGAATAATCAAGGTGTGAGAGCAAGCTTTCATAGCCATATGGAGAACCCTTTGCTTTGGCCCATTATGGAAGTGCTTAAGCGAAAACCAAGCGGATGGAAAGTACACACACTGGCGGCTCATCTAAACGACCTTGGGTTTATGCCTGTATTAGATGCTGCCCCCGAGAAGGAGTTATTTAAAAAGAACTTTCTCATTATGAATGCGCTGTATCAGCTCCAAGAAACGTTGCACCCTGATGGTTGGCTTCAAGTTCAAGCTATGGATATTGAATTGATGAATGGAAGCTATCATGGAAATAACCACAGCATTGATCACCAAGACCCACTTCGAGACTACTACACTAATTGGACTTACTATGAAGCGGATGAAGGTGAAGTCAAAAGGCTGCTGAACGAGTTTTGGACTCGGTACAGAAAGTTTGTTGGCGCTGATACGCTCAATTTAGATAAAAACCGTGCATTGAAGTTATTTGATCTCCCTGTAGACGCAACGCATAAGGAAATTAGAAAGCGTTGGCGACAGCTGGCGTTGCGGTGGCATCCCGATAGAGACGAGGGCAATACGGCAAAATTCCAGACGCTTTGTGAAGCGTGGCATGTATTACGAAGTTCATAATCGACGTAACTTTTACTGCGCTGTTTTTTGACTATTTAGAGTGAAATTTAAGCCCTATATATAAAATTGAAAAGCCCCATGTTGTGAGTGACACAAGTGGGGCTTTGTCGTCATTACGCTTGTATTGTTACTAGGCTAGGCGTTGTAACTAGGTTAAGCGTCGTTCTTACTTCATTTATTATGCTATGAGTGATCTTTGCTTTCGCCACTCTTATGTTCGAATGCATAGTCGAGTACTTTACGGATATAAGGAGCACCGACCTTGGAACCACCATTACCGTGCTCGATGACCACAGTCGCGACATATTCAGGGTGTTCGTAAGGTGCGAATGCCGTGTAAAGCGCGTGATCGAGTAAATGCCGAGCCAGTTTCTTGGAGTTGTAGACCTGATCTTTTGCAAGATCAAATACTTGGGCTGTTCCCGATTTACCGCCGCTAGTGTAGTCAGTTCCTTTAAATGCACGTCTGCCGCTACCTCGACTGCCGTGGTTTACGAGTCGCATCGCATTAATAGGTACATCCCATATCTCGTCTGGTACTTCAGTGATCGACAGCATCGGCTCAGGTTCAACCAGTTTTTGCGTATCAAAATCTTCACCGTGATCTAAGGTAGCTCTCAAGATATGAGGTGGCATTACCTTCCCATGGTTAACCAGTACCGAGGTTGCTTTGGCAAGTTGCATTGGCGTGGATGTCCAATACCCTTGGCCAATACCAATAGGGACGGTGTCACCTTGATACCAAGGGGTACGATAACGCATCATCTTCCATTCTCGAGTTGGCATGTTGGCGCTGCTTTCTTCATAGATATCGATGCCCGTAGGTTCACCAAAACCAAAGCGATTCATCCAACTTGAGATGCGGTCGATACCTAAATCAAAGGCGGTTTGATAGAAGAATGAATCCACCGACTCTTCAATCGCTTGAGTTACGTCAACAGGACCGTGACCCCAGCGTTTCCAGTCTCGCCATGATTTAGAGTTGCGTTTGGAACCGGGAATTTGCCATGAACCGTGATCATCACGAATGGTGTTTTCTGATATAACATGCTCTTGTAATCCAGCAACGGCCATAAATGGTTTGATGGTGGATGCTGGGGGGTAAACGCCCAGTGTGGTGCGATTCACCAACGGGTGAGCAGGGTCATTCAATAGACGTCGGTAGTTCTTACTCGAAATGCCGTCGACAAATAGATTAGGGTCATAACTTGGGCTAGATGCCATCGCCAGTACACTGTTGTCTTTTGGATCGAGGATAACCGCACTTCCGGTTCGGTGATCAAGTTGCTCAAATACATATTTTTGCAGTTCAAGGTCAATATTTAATACTATGTCTTTGCCTGCAACTGGCGGCACGTACTCAATAGTCCGAACAACACGGCCACGACTGTTTACTTCAACTTCTTGATAGCCTTTGGTTCCGTGTAGGATATCTTCGTAATAGCGTTCGACACCGAGCTTACCGATAATGGTCGTCGCTTGATAATTCGCTTCGATGCCTTTTTCTTCTAGCTTCTTTAGGTCACTATCATTGATGTGTGCCACATACCCTAAGACATGTGTCAGCACCTCTCCATTTGGGTAAAAGCGCTTTAAGTTCGTATCAATCGATAAGCCGGGGAATTGGTACTGGTGCACTGAGAACTTAGCAATCTCTTCTTCACTTAGGTTCTCTAATATAGTGACAGATTTGAAACGGCGCGTGTTGTGATAACGTTTTTTGAATCGAGCGATCTGCTCAACATCACGCGGGATGTATTTGTCTAACTTGGCGAGCATGGTATCGACATCATCTGTTTGCTCGGGAATCATCGTTAGATTAAATACAAGCTTGTTCTCGGCAAGCAACACACCATTACGATCGTAAATTAGCCCGCGAGTAGGCGCGATAGGCAATACTTTGATTCTGTTGCCATCAGCACGAGTTTGATAGCTTTCAAAATTGTCGACTTGAAGTCGGTACAGGTTGGCGACTAAGACGAGAGTGAACAGTAAGATCCCACAAAACGCCACAATTACACGGTTTTTGAATAGGTTTACTTCGATTTTATGGTCACGCATCTTAACGCGTTTATGATTCATTGAAGCCTCAAGAGTCTGTTACATTTAGTTACACCTATCGAGTCGGAACTTTATCTGAATATCGCCATAGTTTTGTAAAAGCTATGTCATGATTTTTGGGATTTCTATGATTAAAGCGCTGACCAACAATGTAGTCACGTAAAGAGTGGCCGAATCAGATAGAAATATAGGAATTGAACGCAAAAAAACGGCTCTCATAAATGAGAGCCGTAATACGAGATAAGGTTAACTTAACGCGACATATTAGTTCGAGTTGGAGTTCGAGTTCGAAGGTTTGAACTGAGATTTACGCATTCTGTTTAGAGCAGCCATTACATCTAAAACTCTTGGTTTCGCTAAGTCACCGTAGTTTGGCATGTTCACATGCCATTCATCGCTTAAGATAGCGCTAAACTCTTTAGCTGGGTTGTTTGACCAACCTGGAGTTTGTGCAAACTGGAACCAGGCCCAACCAATCGCGTTCACTTCTGACGTTGATTCTAACTGCTCTAATGCAGAAAGGTCCGCGAATTCCTTACCAAAACGCAGTGACTCTTTGCCTTTCGCGTTAACTCGGAATTTGCCGTCAGTAAGAATGTTCATCAATGCAGCGCGGTTTAACGAGCGAGGAACAAACGTTTCTAATGCGGTCTCACATTCGTTAGTTCGTTGAGTAGGGTGTTGAGCTATCACTTCTTGTGCTTTATCAGTTACGTCTACTGCTTGGTAGTCGTGCATTTGAATCACAGTGTCAGCCACGTCTAGGTAATCGCCAGATCCACCCATTACAACGATGGTAGAGATATCCATTTCTTGACGTAGTTGGCCAATACGGTCAACAAGTGGAGTGATTGGCTCAGCACCTTTTGATACTAGCGCTTGCATACGTTCGTCACGAATCATGAAGTTAGTCGCTGACGTATCTTCATCAATAAGTAGTGTTTGAACGCCTGCTTCAATCGATTCTTGTAGCCAAGCCGCTTGCGATGTAGAACCTGATGCATCTTGTGTACTGAAATCAGATGTGTCTTTTTGCATCGGCAAATGGTTGATGTAATTTGATAGGTTCAAGTTGTGAACACAGCGGCCATCTTCAGCGCGGATCTTCATCGTATCAGTCGCCGTCACGATACCTTCACGACCGTCACCAGGAATATGGTTGTAGATAGAACGTTCAACAGCGTTCAACAGCGTAGATTTACCATGGAAACCACCACCAACGATTAGCGTGATACCTTTTGGAATGCCTAGGCCAGTCACATCACCTTGGTTTGGCGCGTTTAGCGTCACACTTAAAGACTCTGGTGCTAGGAAAGGAACCGCGCCTTTCATTGGCAGGTCGCAGTTACCTGCAATACGAGGTAATACGCTGCCATTTGCTACGAATGCCGCTAGGTTGTTTTCTTCCAATTGAGCACGCAATGCGTCTTGGTCTTCAACAGCTTCACAATGCTTAATCATCGCTTCAATATTGAGTTCGCGTTCAAGCGTTGCGCGACGAATAAACTTAGGCAAATAGAATGTAATGATGTTGATTGCTTTCTTTGCAAGAATACTACGACCATCAGCGGGTAGGTTGATACGAAAACGAATTTCGATACCGTGCTCGGTGAAAACCACAGATGTGTTATCCAAAACAGTTTGGCCGGTTAGTGCGATAGACACGGTCACTTCTTGCTTAGCAAATTCAGAGAAGCTACGTGCAATGAAGTCACGTGCTGCTACTTGGTATTCGTAAGATTTTTCTTTAAGCCAATCTAACCCTGTTAACGACCAAGCGCGTGTTGCGCGAAAACGTGAAGATGATGCATACGGGTCACCTTGAACGTGGTCGATGTGTAATTCGAAATCAGCAAAGTCGTATTGACCTTTAATTTGTTGATATGCGCGGAAGTTTTGTTTTTCGAGCTTTTTAAGCTTTGCAGTCAACTGATCCATAACGAGGAATGCCTATATAAAGGGAAGATAAAACAGAAAGGCGGCGATTATAAAAATCACCACCTATAGAGTAAAGAGAAAGTAGGCCTAAATCCAAAACAAAGTGCTCTTTTTCGCCTTAAGCGTAACGAGTTGTCCCCAAATAGTTTTGATTGATTAAGCTGTGTTCGAATTCTTGGCTCGGCATTGGCTTGCCATAAAGGTAACCTTGTCCCACATCACAGCCTTCATTGATGATAAATTGCTCTTGAACTTCCGATTCTATGCCTTCAATTGTGACTTTTAAGTCGAGCTTTTTCGCGATTTGGACTATGGACCGAACGATCTCCGAGTCTTCCTGTGAGTTGAGCATTTGGTCGATGAAGCTCTTATCAATTTTAATCGTATCGAATGGGAATTTCTTAAGGTAACTAAATGAGGCATAGCCCGTCCCAAAGTCATCCAGTGACAATGTAACGCCAATATTGTGTAACGATTCCAATGTATTTTTCGCGACGACTTCATCTGCAATGAGGCAACTTTCCGTGACTTCAAGTTCTAAGAAATGAGGTTCTAGGTGATAGGTTTCCAACAGGTGAATAATTTGGTCTGCGAAATCAACATTCTTCAATTGAATAGCAGATACGTTTACGGCTATTTTGAAATCTTCAACGTATTCGGACCACTCTTTCGCTTGCTCTATAGCGTTGCGCAGAGCAAAATTTCCCACTTCGAAAATCAATCCGTTTTGCTCGGCCATGTGTATTAAAGTTTCGTTAGATATGTCTCCCAGAACGGGGTGTCGCCAACGCAGTAGAGCCTCTGCACCAACCCAGCGATGAGTCAACGGGCATACTTTAGGCTGAAAATAGAGCATAAGGTCATCATTACGAACCGCTTGGAGTAAATAACCTTCAATCTTATTAATATGACTTTGTTCTTCAGCATGAGACTGAGAATAGTAAGCGAACTTCTGTCCGGAATCTTTACATGCCAACATCGCTTCTGAAGATTTTTGGATAATACTGTCAGCACCATCGTCGTGCTCAGTAATCGCAATCCCTATAAAGGCATGCAGATGAATTTTGTCACTACCAATGTCAAATTCTGAATGACCGACTTTTACCAGTGTCTGGCATAGTTCTTCGATACGTTGGTGCAAATCTTTAACGCTGAACGCCAACACAAGGTCAACCGAAGTAGGGCGCGCAGTTAATACCTCGACATCAGAGATACTGTCGATGCGTTGTCGGTATTCAACAAGCACTTGGTCTAACGCGTTGTAGCCATATCGAGCTTGAATGCGCCTGCCATTAGTAAATCCAATATGGATTACTGCGAGTGAGCCACCAGTAAACCTTTGTTGTGACAACAACTTCTGATCTAAGCGCGACTCAAAAGCACTTCGGTTCAAAAAACCCGTGCCGAGATCGTGATTTTTTTGGAAATTGATCTCTTGTTCTGCCGCTCTGCGCTTATCAATCTCTTGGTTTAATGAATAATTAAGACTCGCGAGATCTTTAGTGCGAGTCGCAACTCGGCTTTTTAAGTCACGATTCATTTGAGTGAGCTTAGCGTGTTGAAACAAGGTTTTTAATTGAGATTCTATAGAGGTGCGAAAGCTTTCTAATAGCTTAATATAGGTAGGCGTGTAGTGATTTTCTTTCGAGTCCAAGATACAAATGGTGCCGAACAATTCGCCGTTAGGCCAAAATAGCGGAATGCCACAATAAGAGATTAAGCCAAGCTTTGTGTCGGGGTTGTTTTTCCAATCAGCATCGGCAAGCGCATTGGGTACTAAAAGCTGCTGCTGAGACTCCATCACTGTTTCGCAGTAAAGGCCATTTCCTAATGTTTCAGAATCGCCTTTGTTATAAGGGTTATCCTGACTGTGGCTGGTAGAGAAAACTTCAATGTAGTTGGTATGAACACGCATGATAAGTGCAGCAGGCACTTGAGTGATTTGAGCTAAGAGGTCGACAATATTTTGCCAGCTGGAGGCCATATCGTCAGGGATATCTAAGTCTATCGTTTTTATCTTCTTCATATGACTCCGAGTCAATTATGCTAAATGCATCAACACATCCTGTGTTAATTAAGATGAACCAAATAAACTGTGAATATTACATTAACTAAGTATAAGAAATGTTGCACAAAAAAACCTCCGCAATTTTGCGGAGGTTTTCAAATGTGAATCTGGGTCTCAGTAATGAGATAAGTTTCGATTAAGGCTTTAACTTTATAAAATCATCAGTGTTAAGTTTCTCTTTATAGTCTACCGATGGTTGAGCAAAACCGTTCAACTGTAAAAACTCTTCTTTAAAACCTTGATAGTCACCGATTGATTGGAAGTTGTTTTCATCCATAGCTTCAAGTAGTTCAGTCACATGAGCTTGGGTTTCTGGGTCGAGTTCCCATTCATCCATCCGAATTAGGCGCTCGCCATCAAGTGGTACTTTGGTTTGTCCATACAGCTTACTGCTGAATAAGCGTTGCATTTGTTGGATACAACCTTCGTGGGTCTCTTTTTCTTTCATCACTCTATATAAAGCGAGTAGGTAAGGGCTTAGCCCCGGAATGAACACACTCGCTTTGGTCACTAATGCTTTACACACGGTCGCGTAAGCATTACCGCCAAAGTTAGCTAGTTCAAGGTTAAGTGCGTGACTTGTTTGATGAAGGTCTATTTTAGCGCGGCCCAAAGTACCGTCTAAGTAGATAGGGTGCGTGACTTCTGGACCAACGTAAGAAAAAGCAATGGTTTTGCAACCTGGGGCAATAGATTCAGCATTGATCAGCTCATCTATCCACTGTTCCCAATCTTCGCCGCCCATGACTTTGAGTGTGCTTTCGGCTTCTTCTTCCGTTGCAGCATCAAGTGTGTTGGTCACCCAGTTGTCGTGCTCTAGTGAGATAGTCGCACCAGTCACGCTTTCACCGATTGGCTTAATGGCAGAGCGCCAGAATTCTTCGGTATTTGGTTTGGGTCTTACGCCAGCGGCTAAGCTATAGATAATTAGATCCACTTCACCTTCGAAGTAGGTTTCAATGGCTTCGACAACTTGTGAACGTGTTTCTTGTGAAAATGCGTCGCCAACAATGTTGATAGCAGTGCGTTGCTCTCGTTCGGCTTCTTTCTTGAAATAAATGTTGTTGTACCAACCAGCGCTGCCTAGGGATTTTTCGTTAGGACCGCGCTCGAATGAGACGCCGATGGTGTCAGCTTTTGCACCGCCAAAGGTGAGGGCAATGCGAGCGGCAAGTCCAAAGCCAGAGGAAGCACCGATAATCAGTACTCGCTTAGGGCCATCTTTGATCTGCGGCGTACTCTTAACAAACTTGATTTGTTGCTTTACGGCTTCTTGACAGCCTAGAGGGTGAGCGCTTTTGGCTACCACACCCTTGATAATAGGTTCGATCAGCATAAATAACCTTACAGTTAACGGTGATATGCACTCAGGCTAACGTAAAGCTGTGTAAAATTTATTGAGCTAGACCATTAAAACCTAAAGATACTGATATAATTCTTTGGCGACAAATTCAGCAATCCAAGGCTGAGCTTCTGGTTTTGGATGCAGTCCATCGTTCATCATCCACTCCGGTTTGAGGATGATATGCTCTAGGAAAAACGGCAAAAGTGGCACGTTTTGTTGATCAGCAAGCGCTGCAAAAACGTACTCAAACTGTTGGTTGTAACGCTTACCGTAATT
The DNA here is from genome assembly GCF_041467175.1 of Vibrio sp. 10N.247.310.24. Taxonomy (NCBI): domain Bacteria; kingdom Pseudomonadati; phylum Pseudomonadota; class Gammaproteobacteria; order Vibrionales; family Vibrionaceae; genus Vibrio; species Vibrio sp. 10N.247.310.24. The sequence goes on along the minus strand of NZ_JBFSUD010000035.1, from coordinate 23,061 downwards.
CGGTGGGATTTTAATCTTCATCATAATAGGTTTCGCGCCCGCAGCTTTTATCTGCTTAATGATTTGATCAAGATTCGCAGACATCAGCTTAGGTGGGAATCCACGAAGACCATCATTCGCACCGAGTTCGATAAGAACAGTGTCTGGGGCGTGTTCTTCAAGCAATTGTGGTAAACGAGCTAAGCCATTGCCAGTTGTGTCACCAGAAATACTTCCGTTGACCACGGTTACCGTTTTGTCATGCTTTGCTAACGCGTCTGGTAACAGGCTTGGCCAACTCTGTTTGATGTCCATGTTATAACCAGCACTCAAGCTATCACCAAGCACCAGTAACTTAGAATCTAACTCGGTATCTTGAGCCAAAGAAGCGGTTGAAAATATAATTAAGAATAAAAAGGAAATTAGTCGAGTCATGCATACATCCATCATTAAAGCAGAAGCTGTTTCGAAGACAGTGTCTACTAATCAAGAACATTTAACAATCTTAGAGCATGTTGATATCGATATTCGTGAGGGTGAAACGGTTGCGATCGTCGGTACTTCAGGTGCTGGTAAATCCACGTTAATGACACTGCTTGCAGGACTCGATGTGCCAACTTCTGGCGAAATCAGTTTGTTAGGCCAACCTCTATCACAGCTTGATGACGAAGCGAGAGCCAAAATCCGCAGTGAATCCGTTGGGTTTGTTTTCCAAAGCTTCTTATTGATCCCAAGCCTTTCTGCCCTGCAAAACGTCACGCTGCCTTGTTTGTTGAAAGGTGAAGACGAAGACATCGAACGCGCGACGGCTTTGCTTGAATCAGTGGGCTTGAAAGACAGGCTTGATCACCTGCCATCTCAGCTATCAGGCGGTGAACAACAAAGAGTCGCTTTAGCTCGCGCGTTTATGATCAAGCCAAAAATCCTTTTTGCTGATGAACCTACAGGCAACTTAGACCAACAAACGGCAGCGAAAATCGTCGAGCTGTTGTTCGAACTTAATTCATCGCACGGTACAACGCTTGTTCTCGTCACGCATGACCCTAAGCTCGCACAGCGTTGCCAACGAACCTTGAAAATGCATGTCGGTCACATAGAGGAAGTGTAAATTGAATTCATCACACGGACTGAACAAACGACTGTTTTCATGGAGTATCGAAGAGATTCGACATGGTCAGCTATGGCCGGTATCCATCGCTCTAACGCTCATTATAGCTTGTGTGTTCGCGCTTTCAGCTTTAGCTGAGCGTATGGAACAAGTGATCGTAAAGCAGGGCAAAGATGCGTTAACCGCCGACAGTGTATTTGTATCGGCAAACCCAATCCCACAACCTTTGTTAGATCTGACTCAGGTTGAACAGTTAGAAAGCTCTCAGTTAACTCGCTTCTCAACCATGGCATTCAGTGATAACTCGATGCAGTTGGTTACCGTTAAAGCCGTAGAGAGCAATTATCCTTTACGCGGCGAAATGATACTGCAAGGAGCAGATAGCGCGGTAAGCAATCATGTTGAACCGGGTGAATTGTGGCTTGATGAGCGTATATTTGCGCAGCTAGAGGTTGAAATTGGTGACAATGTCACTATTGGCGATGCCGATTTAAGAATTACAGGGCGTATCGCGCAAGAACCGGGCCTGAGTTTTAACCCTTTCCAACAAATGCCTGCTGTTCTGATTCACAATAATGATGTTGAAGCGACAGGCGCAATCCAACCAGGTAGCCGCGTTAGCTTTAGATTGTTTTTAAATGGTGATGAATCGAAACTCAAAGCAGCACAAGACAGTATCGAACTGACACCAAGTGATCGCTGGCGTACACAAGACTCAGCCAGTCGTACCAACGAGATGTTCGAAAGTACGACTCAATACTTATCGCTAACGGTTGCTATCGTTGTGATCATGGCTGCGACCACTTTGGTACTCACTTGCCAACATTATGTTGCGAGTCGTCGTAAAACCATTGCGATGCTTAAGAGTTTAGGGGCAAGCAAACAATGGATCATTAAATGGTTGTCTATACAGGTGTCTCTGTTGGTGGTTATTGGTGCAGTACTGGGAATTACCATCGGTATCGGCTTAGAATTTTTGCTTCGTATACCTCTGGGCGACTTATTACCAACACCACTTCCTAGCTATGGTATTGAACCTGTCATTTTGGCGATTTTATCAAGCATTCTCATTGGTGTGCCTGCTCTTGGTATTCCGTTAATTGGCTTGGTAAGCACTTCGGCAATCAGCGTGATTCAATCAAGTCACCAGTCTAATGAAAGCTACAAGAAATACCTGTTGTTGCTAGTACCTATTATTCCAATGATGCTGATGTACGGTGACAATCTGTTGGTATGGATAGTTCTAGCGGGTATCGCTTGCCTGTTCTTAGTACTCGCGATTGTCAGTACGTTTGTTCTGCGTTTGGTGGGTCAACTGCCGACGTCGACATCTATGCGCTTGGCATTGAGCCGAATTAATCGCACACCATTAGCAACAGGGATTCAATTTGGTTCTTTAGCGCTGTCTTTGATGCTGTTATCGATCATATGGCTAGTGAGAAGTGACTTGTTGTCAGATTGGCAGCAAACTTTGCCTGAAAACGCGCCAAATGCGTTTGCGCTGAATATTGCGAGCTATGAGAAAGACAGTTATCTCGAGACGATTGATGCAAACGAAGTAGAGCGTACTCAAGCGTTTCCAATTATACGAGGAAGGCTCACAACCATTAACGGCGTTGAGGCGGCGAAATACAGCGAGACCTCAGAAGAAACAGATGCACTAAGTCGTGAGATCAACTTCACTTGGGGAGATAGCCTGCCTGAGTACAATGAAGTATTAGAAGGCAGCTGGACACAAGAGCAGGGCGTATCTGTGGAATCCGATGTCGCAGAGCAACTTGGTTTGAAAATTGGCGATGATCTTTCATTCACAATCAACAGCCAGAACGTCTCTGCCAAGGTGAACAGCATCCGAAAAGTAGAATGGCGTGAAATGAAGCCAAACTTCTATTTCATTTTTACTCCCGATGTTTTGAGCGCTATTCCTTCTACTTGGTTGGTGAGCTTCAGATTAGAAGAGCAACACAACCAAATGCTCAACGAATTATCTCGAAATCACCCGACCGTGAGTTTGATGGACATTCGTAAAATGGGTAGCAAGATCCAAGAGTTGCTCAAACAGATTGTTTGGTCGATAACCGTACTTGCCGCGTTAGGTGTAGTGGCGGGGCTATTGCTTATCTTCACTCTGTTGCGACTGAGCTTATCTCAAAGACAACAAGAGATACGCTTGTACCGAACCTTAGGCGCGAGTAAGAAGCGTATTCTTAACACTATTTGGTGTGAATACGGGGTGATGGCGTTAGTAGCTGGCTCAATTGCTGCGCTAGGTTCTGAACTCAGTGTTGCAGGGGTAATGAACTTTGGCTTTGAGTTAGAACCTTCACTCCACCCAATACTGTGGATAGCGCTACCCGTGCTGACGTTTATCACATTGGCCGCGGTAGTGAATAGCTTAATCAAACGTTTGTTGGCACCAGTAAACAAGGATTTTGGCTAGTCGCTAGCGAGATCTCACAAATGCTTAAAACGGTCTAAAAGTGACATTACTTATACTTAGTCGTTCACTATTTATAAGACGTCTCTTTAGACCGCTTTTTATTTGACCAATGCGTAGCACAAGTTACGAACATCGCACCTTAATTTCCCGTTTTTTTAGTATTTTTTAAAATTAATTGCGCAATAATGCCGATTTAATGAACAGCGGTTAGTCCCTGTAAACAAAGGGTTTGCGCAACTTAGCAAGAACGTTATCAACAGTTATCCACAAAAACGGTGGATAACTTTAGGGATAAGTTAACATCTATGTTTTAAGAGTACTGAGGCAGCCTTTATGTGGCGTCACTTAGGACAAATGTGACGGTTATAATAACCTTTAAAACTCAATCTGGAGTTATTGAGTCAAGAGATTATTTAGGTTTTTTACATAGATATTAAATACTGCCTATCTAAGACCTTGATAAAAATGTGTTTTAATTCGTAGCAGAACAAAAGTAGAATAGCGGCAGTTAATCATATTCTACAGAACACGATGAACCACAACAAAACGGATACAAATCAGCCTTCTATTGCCATTGTTGGTGGTGGTATTGCCGGAACGACGAGCGCAATTCATTTTAGTGAGTTGGGTTATAAGGTCACTATTTTGGAAAAAGGACCGAGTTTGGTTAATGGTCCACCAATTTGCCATCTGCATGCTGGTGGCAATTTGTATCGAGATATTTCTGTAGAGCAGTGTCTTCAGTTGCTCACTCAGTCAATTGATACCGTCCGCTTGTTTCCCCATACGATCAATATTCGTCCGACAATTATCGCTGTTCCACACAGTGATGGTGGAGAGCCGTTGGATCTTCTTCCGCGCCTAAAGATAATCAAGAACGCTTATGCTGAGCTTGTTAATCAAGATAAAAGCAACCAAGTGCTTGGTAAACCGGAAGAGTATTACAAGCTGTATAGTAAAGAAGAGTTACTAGCACTTGCTGCTCAAACACAGCCTCTGAAACCAACATCGCTTGATGAATGGTGTATTCCTTTCGCTAAACATACGGATCTAGAAACCCTTAAGTATCCTGTTGCTATGGTTCAAGAGTATGGCTGGAGCGTATTCCGCTTATCAGCAACCGCTCAACTCTCTTTGGGGCAACAATCTAATTGTACCGTGTTAACCAACAGCCGATTACAATCTGTTGAATCGTTAGAGCAAGGTTGGTCTTTGACTTATACAGACGCTGAGAACCAAAGCTGTCACCTAACGACCGACTACTTGATTAATGCAAGTGGCTTTGAAACGGGCATCGTGGATGACTTTGTCGGTTCTAAGCAACAAAGGCTTGTTGAGTTCAAAGCCGCATACGTTACGCAGTGGCCGTATTCGCAAGAATGTAAGGAAGAGTGGCCAGAGGTTATCTTCCATGGCCCGAGAGGCACACCGCAAGGCATGGCTCAGTTAACACCGTACGCTGATGGTGTATTCCAACTTCACGGTATGACAGAAGGGATTACTCTATTTGAGGGTGGGCTTGTTTCATCATCAACAGATTCATCACAGCCTCAGTTGCCTTCTAAGCTTCTTAAGAAAATCGTATCAGGTTGGAGTGAAGAGCAGCTCGAATTAAGAACTCGCGCTGCGATAACGCATATGTCTCAGTTCATCCCAAGTTTTAGCTCTGCACTGGTAGGTGGTAAGCCTTTGTTCGGTGCACAGCAGATTCCGGGAACCGATCCGAGCTTAAGAGCTTCAGACGTGTCATTCTGTGGTGATCGCTATGCTCGACTTGAAGTAGTCAAAGCATCTTCAACCTTAGAGGCAGCGCAAAAGGTCGCTGAGCATTGGTTTGATGTCGCAGAGTCAGTATCGATTGAAAATACACACTCAGTGACAATGTCACTTAATCTAAAGAATATTGAGAATAAAGCGATAGATTTGACACAAGAACGCGGATACCCAGAAGCCCTTGCAAAGGTATCAGGCCAAGATCACGCTTAATACTCAGTCATAATCTACTACGCTAAACATCTTCAATTCGGCTTACTTTGACAGGTAAGCCGAACCTTCATTCAAACGCCAGCTAATATACCGAAAACCAACCGAACTACATCTTTAGGCAATTACTTTTAGCTACAGAGCAAGAACTAATAGCCGAAAAACTGAGCCCATTGGCACCAAACATCTTGTAATCCTAAGCGATCGCCTTTACTAAACGAGACTTTATGTCCAGGTTTGGCTTGTGCTAAGCGCGGTAAATCGATTCTGGCAACACATCCAATCTTCGGATAGCCACCAATGGTCTGTCTGTCATTAAGCAACACGATAGGTTGCCCATCTTGGGGGATTTGAATCGCACCTAAGGCAATGCCTTCTGACAATAGCGAAATATCAGGTGAATCAACCGATTCGCCACTCAGTCGATAACCCATGCGATTAGAATTTTGGTCAACGTGATACTGTACGTTATACAAAGTCGCTTTTGCTGACTCTGAGAACAGCTCGCTTTGATAGCCTTCAATCACTCGCAGGTTCACTGGTAGGTTGTAATTAGGCGTGTATCGGAAGGTGACACTCAACGCTTTAAACGGGCGAGAGAGTTGGTGTTGGGTAAAAGCAATGTGTTGCCCTTGCTGGCATGGCTGTCCATCTTGCGTTAATCCACCAATCTTTTCACGAGTCACCGTAGAACAGCTATGAAGAGTTGATGGAACATCGAAGCCACCCTTAACGGCTAAATACGCCCTTAGACCATTTTTAGGTAAACCAAATGAGAGGACTTGCCCTGAGAAAGCTTGAAAAGTACGCCAGTTCGACAGTGGTTTACCATCGAGCTGCGCTTGTAAATCGCCACCACATAATGCCATCTCACAATCAAAATCGATTCGTAACGCGCATTGCCCAAGCGTGATTTCCAACACTGCTTGGTTGACTGGGTTTCCGAGCAGGTGATTGGCCCAGCTATACGAGTAATCATCAACAGGGCCACCTTGTGTCAACCCGAGATGAGCGACACCAAATCGTCCGAAGTCTTGAATCAAACTCAACGGGCCGGGTTTAATCACTGTTAGTGTTGGTTTAGCTATTGTATTAACCATTAGCGACATCTCCACTAATCTCCATAAAACTAAGCTCAACAAATTCTTGTTTTGAAATCGCGATGAAACGGACTGTGTCACCGACATTAAGTCGAGACAGCGGCGTTTGCGTGGTATCAGCGTTCTTCAATTGGCTGTGATCAAACAGTGCTAGCGGGCAATTGCCAATAATATTCCAACCGCCCGGTGAGTCCGAAGGATACACCGCCGTTTTCGTATCCGCGATGGCGATGCTGCCTTTCGGTACTCTTAAGCGAGGGGTTGAATGACGAGGCAAAGCAAGCTCGTTGACCACATCAGACATAAACGCAAAGCCAGGGGTAAATCCAATCGCACTGACGCTGTATGTCTGTGAGGTGTGATATTGAATAATATCGTCGAGCGACATGCCTTTGGCTTGATATCGGTCTAAATCGAGTGCTGTTTCTGGTGAGTAATAAGCGGGAAGCTCGATAGTGTTACGCGTGTTACTAACACTAGAGAAGGACGAAATAGCATGACTCAACAAAGAGTTGAGTTGTTCAATGAGCTGATGTTCTGAAATTCGATAAGGTAGGTAATCCACCAATATTGTGTGATAAGCCGGTGTCACGTTCATTAATACTGACGCGAAATGTTGTCGAATGGCCTCAGAAAAGTGGGCCATGTATCGAGAATCATCTGCACTTGAACTGTGCTCTACACTTTGCGTCACGCTTGAAGTTAATGTAACGAGAACACTGCACTCTGCGACAGGGTCGATATTGAATTCAATCTTGTTCATCTTCATTTCGCTTCCATACTGATACGAAGAAATACGCTTTAAAGTACCATTCGTGCCAATCACAGCGTAATGAGCTTTGGTAATTGGCCATGGTTTCTTGTTTTGTGGTCTTATCTTATCGCTTTCTTTTAGCTAACCGCTTTCTAGCTTTCGCAATACTAATTAAAAGCGTTAAGGTCTTGTCTGATTTTTCTAATTAATGCGATGGATTGGGGGTTATCACCATGAACACAGATGGTATCGGCTTCAATAGGCAGTCTTTCACCTTCAATGGTCGTAACCGAACCGTAGTTAATGATTTGCATGACTTGGTTGTAGATGTCGTCTTGGTTGACGTAAACCGAGCCTTTTTGAGTTCGCGGCGATAACTGCCCATTATTCAAGTATGCACGGTCAGCAAACGCTTCAAACAAGAGGGGTAAGTCATGATCGTCAGCAATATCTAAATACTGCTGATTGTCTGACGAAGAGAGGATCATTAGGGGGATGTTAAATTCAGCAACGGCTTGGGCAACGGCATTAAACACATCAATGTTCGCCATCATATCGTTGTAAAGGGCACCATGAGGTTTCACATAACCAACAGAGGTGTGGTGATAGCGGCAAAGAGCCTGTAGTGCGCCAACTTGATAGCAAACCAGCTCACTGATCTCGTCCATGGTATGAGGAATAGAACGGCGACCAAACCCAACTAAATCTTGATAACCAGGGTGGGCACCAATTTGGGTGTGATAGTACTGCGCCAGTTTTATGGTCTTAGACATAACGTGCGGATCAGACGCGTGAAAGCCACAAGCGATGTTTGCCATATCGACCCATTCCATGACCGACTCGTCATCGCCCATCTTCCAATTGCCGAAACTTTCTCCCATGTCGCAATTAAGCAAAATCTTCGTTGTCACGTGGTGCTAACCCTTTACGTTGAGGTGAGTAATGACGGTCTTATAAATACCATAAATAAACAGTGACCTAACTCAAATTTTCGACACCAAGAACTGCATTTACTATGAGGTCACGGCATGTATCAAACCCGCTAAAGAATGGATTGTGAAAAATGCTTCCTTTCATCAATGACGTATAGAAACTATGGTTAAAGATAATTGAAAAACAAGTGTTCGACAAACAGCGCTTCATCTATTTTGTTTCCGGTTTAGGGAGCAAACGTAAGGTGATGAATCATATGGCGACATTGATGTAATTCTGAAGGTTGGCGCTGAGGTGTACGTCTAAGTGAAATTCAAGGTAAAGGTCAGTTTTCGTTCTCTCGTGCGGTGTATCTGCCATAGGCGTTTGTGACTCAACCCTAAGCTGTTGTATCATAAGAGGTAGGTTGAGTGTTTTTAATTAAAAGGTCCGCTAAACATGAATGTTTTAGTTACAGGTGGCATGGGCTACATTGGTAGCCACACAAGTATCCAGATGATTAACGCAGGTATGACACCTGTGCTTTTCGATAACTTATACAACAGTAAACCAAGCGTTTTAGAACGTATCGAAAAAGTATCTGGCGTTCGTCCTGATTTCATTGAAGGTGACATTCGTGATAAAGCGCTTTTAACTGAAACTATGAAGAAACACAATATTGAAGCTGTTATTCATTTTGCGGGCCTGAAAGCGGTTGGCGAGTCTGTTGCCAAACCTCTCGAATACTACGACAACAATGTAAATGGCACGTTAGTCCTTGTCGATGCAATGCGTGACGCTGACGTAAAGACATTAGTATTCAGCTCTTCAGCAACAGTTTATGGCGATCCTGCTAGTGTTCCTATCACAGAAGATTTTCCCACAAGCGCAACCAATCCTTACGGTCGTAGCAAGCTCATGGTTGAAGAGTGCTTAACTGACTTCCAAAAGGCTAACCCCGATTGGAGCATTACGTTATTACGTTACTTTAACCCCGTAGGTTCACACCCAAGTGGTGAACTCGGTGAAGACCCAAGTGGTATTCCAAACAACCTAATGCCATTTGTATCTCAAGTTGCAGTTGGCCGACGTGAATTCCTATCTGTATTTGGTAGTGATTACCCAACAAAGGATGGCACTGGTGTTCGTGATTACATCCACGTTATGGATCTGTCTGATGGACACATTGCAGCACTTGAGAAAGTAGGGCGTAAAAACGGTCTTCACATCTATAACCTAGGTACTGGCAACGGTTCAAGTGTATTAGATATGGTTAAAGCCTTCGAGAAAGCGAGCGGCCAAGCGATACCTTATAAACTCGTTGAGCGTCGTCCTGGTGATATCGCAGAGTGTTGGGCCGACCCAGCGAAAGCTCAGAAAGAACTGGGGTGGAATGCGACACGCACACTGGCTGAAATGAGTGAAGATACATGGCGCTGGCAATCAACAAATCCTGATGGTTTCCCTGGTTAATTAAGTGATTTCATGAATAGTTAACGTACAAAAAGATGCTCTAGGGCATCTTTTTTGATCTAAATCGAATAAAAAGTGATTTGGTGGTTAAAAAGTATCATTCTGTATCGGTTGTTGTTATCATGCTCGCGAATTATATGTTTAATGTTAATTTTCTTTGGAGTTAATCATGGAACTAGGCCTAATCATCACTTTCATCATTGCTGCTGCAGTAATGGTTAAGAAAGAAATGGCAGAGAAATAATTTCACTTTACCCCTTTTTGATACAACTTTTAGTGAAATAACAAAAGCCAGCTTATCGTAAGCTGGCTTTTTAATTTCTACAGTCTTTTTTGTATGGCTTTATTTTGGAACGACCTAGATCTTTAATCACCTAGGTCCTCAATAAACTTAGCTCTACAACGAACTAGATTTCTAACCAGTTAGAACTCGTAGTTTGCAGATATACCCCAGTTACGACCCGGCTGAGACTTAATATCGGTGTTGAACTTAGAATCGTGCCCACGGCCTGACATGTCATTGTACAGCCAATATTTTTTGTCTAATGCGTTGAATAGACCCGCTCGCAAGGTTAAATCCGTGACAGGGCGGTAATAAGCAGTCAAATCAACAACTGTGTATCCAGCCACGTTTACGTTGTCATCAGAGTTCCACTCATCTTTCGCAGCAACCATTTTAATATTTAAAGCTGAACCGAAAGTCTCGCGTTCGATACCAAGACCTAGCGTACCCGTTAGTGGTGCTACTGAATCAATGGATTTACCTGTAGATTTATCTTCACCATCAGCATAAGCGACCGCTAAACGAGTGTAGGTACCAAATGGTGCGTCTAACAAAGTGTCTAGATTAATCGTTGAAGAAAGCTCTGCACCATAGATAGTTACTTTATCTAAGTTCTCTTTGGTGTATACGTCTTTACCGCCTTGTTTGCCCGTTTTCGTCTGGTTAATGAAATCAGAGTAATCAGTGTAGAAAGTGCTTAGTTCAAAGCGAGCATGTTCATTATTGCCACGAAGACCAAGCTCGTAAGAGATACTTCTTTCGGCTTTCAAGTTAGGGTTAGCTTCAATGATGGCACCTCGAGTATAGAAGTAGTAGAGGTCGTAAACTGAAGGTGCTTTAAACCCTTGCCCAACTTGACCAAATACCGATAGGTTATCATTGATGTGGTAAACTGAACCTAGCTTAGCTGTGACGGCGTCATCTTTATTCTTCTCATATTGAGTCTTGTAGCCTTCATCCGTTGATGGGGCAGCAACAAATGAGTCATAACGAAGACCGCCAGTTACAATCAACTTGTCTTCCATGAAAAATGCTTGGTCTTGAACAAACACACCCCATTGCGTTATTTCTGCATCAGGGATACCAGTGCTACCCGGTGTAACAGTGCCTCGGTCAAACTTATGGTCGTAGTTTTCGAGCTCAAAGTCATTCTTCAGGTATGTGAAACCATATGTGAATTCGTGATCCGCACCATCAATATTCACTAGCTTAGAAAGCTGTGTATCAACTTGCATGTTTACATCAGAAGCATCACGCTCACGAAGTCGACGTCCGTTGAAGCGAGTTGTATCGTAGTTTTTATTCAGAGTACTTGAGTCTTGGTAACTTAGAGACCAGTCTAAAGAGTCAGCAATTGAAGAGCTTAGCTTAAGCTGTTGTTCCAATGTTGCACGAAAACGTTTGTTGGTGTCTTTGTTGTAATTATCAGTATATACAAAGCCCGGCATAAGCTGATAGCCATTGTAGTTTAGCTCATCTTCATCATATTGACGTTGGTAATGCTCAACCGTAATACCAACCTTATTTGAATCTGATACATTGTAGAATGCTTTGGCTAGGATATTACTTAATTCCGTATCTGCTGGGTTCTCTGCACCACGATCTGGACCTTGAACTTCGCTTCCTGATGAATGAGTTTCTGTCTCGTGGCCTTGAGCGTATGTCGCCATAACGATCGTTTCTAACTTATCTTTACGCATCGCCCAAGAAACTGTGTTCTTGAACTGTTCATCTGCAGATGTATAGGTAGATTTAATACCAAAACGGTTTTCATCCCCGTCAGTTCTAAGCATATCCTCTGGATTTTTTGTTCTTAGCAGTACTGCACCACCAATGGCATCTGAACCGTAAAGCGTAGAAGCAGGGCCTTTATTCACCTCTATGACACTTAATGTATCGACTTCGATCGCATTCGAATATTTACGTTGCTCAGAAGCGCCAGGGTTATATGGTGTAGGTTGTTGAACTCCATCTACCATAAGTTTAACGCGATCACCTTCAACACCGCGGATGTTAAAGCCTGAAATACCAAAACGGCCACCGCCTTGAGCTTCTACTCCTGGCGTGTATTGAAGAGCTTGCTTTATGTCGCTAGACATTTGATTATCTATGTCTTTTGCAGAGACAGACTCAATTGAGCTTGAAACGTCTTCTTTGTTTTGTTCGGTACGCGTTGCTGATACAACAACCTCGTCAAATAGGGCATAATCTTCAGCAAAGGCTGATGTTGATGAAAGCGCTAAAACGATTGAAGCAGAGAGTAGGGATTGCTTATACATCTGATAGTTACCTTAGTTCCATAATATCATCTTGATTTGCGAAAGATGATGTTGGATCTAAATGATAATTACTATTATTTGCATTTAAATAATTTTCAATATTATCAACTAATTCATAATTAGCGTCATTAAACACATGTATTAAAAAGAGTTTTTCAGTTCCATTCACTCCGTGAATGCTTCTCTTTTTGTGATTAAGATCTCACTTACAAAGTAGGAAAGTTATGCATAGTCCAATAACACTTGAAGCCTTACACATATTAGATGCCATTGATCGTCGTGGAAGCTTCGCGGCAGCGGCTAATGAAATGGACCGAGCACCTTCTTCATTGAGTTATCAAATCCAGAAGCTAGAACAAGACTTAGATATTATGATTTTTGATCGCTCAGGCCACCGTGCAAATTTCACGGAAGCGGGGCAGTTAATATTAGAGCAAGGAAGGATCATTCTTGGTGCCACTGAACAGCTCGTTAATGACGCGAGTATTCTTGCTAATGGCTGGGAGTTGGATTTAACGATTGCCTTTGATGGCATTATTCCGATTGCTAATTTCTTCCCATTAGTCGATGAACTCGGAAAAATAAGTAAAACTAGGGTTCGATTACAAGAAGAGATTCTAGCTGGATGTTGGGAATCTCTTTCAGACGGCCGAGCTGATTTATTGGTGTGCCCAAAGGTTGACACCATACCAAACGATATGAAAAGTGACATTATCGGTAAGATGGAAATGGTATGGGTTGCAGCATCGAATCACTATGTTCATAAGCGATCTGGTGATTTCGACCAAAAGGCGAGGGAAAGTTACAGGGTTATCGCAATTGCAGATACAGCGCGTGACCAACCTGCATTAAGCATCAATATTCTAGAAAAGCAGCCACGTTTAACCGTAACAAGCTTCCCAGCCAAGGTAGAGGCTCTAACTGCAGGGTTAGGGATCGGCACCTTACCGAATAGTGTAGCTAAACCTTTGATTGAATCTGGCGTTCTACAACAAATTTCGGGTACCGAACCACAGCCTATCGACATCGTAATGGCTTGGCGACGTAACAAGATGGGCGACGCCAAGTCATGGTGTATTCAACACCTAAAAAAAACATGGGCGTTAAAGTAACGGCAACACCATATCTGCAGTGCCGTCTTCAAAACTGATATCTAGCTCGAAGCCCAACTTCTGGGCTAGTGTCAGCATCCCTCGGTTGGTCGGCATCGTCATGCCCGACATCTGCTTGGTCTGCTTTGTACGACAGTAGTCAATAACCTTAGTCATCAAAATACGGCCTAATCCGACGCCTTTCAGATCGGAACGTATCAGAATAGCGAACTCTGCATCGGTGTTATCTGGGTTAATCAACGCTCTCGATACGCCAATAATCGCGGGTACGCCTTGTTCCTTTCGAACGACCACAAATGCAATTTCTCTATCAAAGTCAATCTGAGTAAAGTTAGCCAACGCCTCATGATTGAATTCACCCACATCACTAAAGAAACGCTTGTAAAGGTCTTCTTTGGATACACGATGAATAAAATCAGCATGAAGCGGCTCGTCTTCAGGAAGGATCGGGCGTAACAACACCTCAGTGCCGTCCTTAAGTACGATATTCTCTTCCAATTCGACTGGATAAGGGCGAATCGCAAGACGTTCTTGAGGATCGCCTTGGTATGCTTTCAAGATGATATCGGCATCTAATATCGTGAACTTGTCACCATTTGCCAGTACTGGATGGATATCCAAATCATGTATTTCAGGGCAATCCACTACCATCTGAGATATACGCACCAACAATTCAGAGAGACCTTCAATATCAATCGGGTTAGGTAGTTTTTGCAGACGAATCTTGCCACTTTTTATCGCCCGAATGATCAAGTAACGCGCCAGTGTCATATTGAGCGGTGGAAAGGCTGCAGCGGCGTCAATGGATTCATCCCATTCAGAACCGCCTTGACCAAGTAAAATGATAGGACCAAAGGTTTCGTCCGTTGTCACTTTTACACGTAGCTCCTGCCCGCCGGCAAGTTTGGCCATTCCTTGAATTAACAAGCCATGAATATGCGCAGTAGGGAACGACAGTTGAGATCGATCGAGAATCGCCTGAGCCGCATTGGCGACTTCATTGCTGTTTCTTAAATTAAGCATGACACCTTGCACGTCCGACTTGTGTGCAATGTCTGGCGAACGTAGTTTAACTGCGACTGGGTAACCAATCGTTTCCGCAATATGTACCGCTTCACTTGGGTCAGAAGCTATCCAAGTTGGTAATACATCTAGGTTGAAGTGCTTGAAAAATTGGCTATTTTGATGCGTATCAAGGCTAACTGTATTTTTATCCAGTAGTTGTCGTTCTATCCAATTTTTTGCATCTGCTAGATCTTCAATATGGACTTTTTCTGCCGTGGTTGGCGTTTCCATTAACTGACGCTGGTTACGCCTGTACTCGACCAAGTGCATGAATGCGACCACTGAACTTTCAGGTGTTCGATAGGTTGGAAAACCCGCTTCGGTAAACAACTTTCGTGCTGGCTTTGCTGTTAGCTCGCCAGACCAATTCGTTAGAATGTTAAATCGCTTGTGGCGAGGATGCTTTTTAATGGCTTCAATAATTCGTTCAGCTGTTTTAGCTGAATGTGCGATCGCAGAAGGGCTGTGCATGATAAGAATCGCGTCCGCTTCATCACCATCTAACAAGATGTTTATCGTATCGATATAACGTTGCTCACCGGCGTCACCAACTATATCGATTGGATTACTCTGAGACCAACTCAATGGTAAAACCTTATTGAGTTTCTCTAGCGTATCTTCAGAAAACTCGGCAAGCTTACCACCACGGTCAAAAAGGGTATCCACCGCCATGATCGCAGGGCCGCCGCCGTTGGTCACAATGGCCAAGCGCTCTCCACGCAATGGCACTGAATGAGTCAGAGTCTCTACCGCTGCAAACAGTTCATGTAAGTTCTTAACTCGTAACATGCCGCTGCGTCGGATCGCTGAGTCATAGATAATATCTAACGTATCGGCACCGCCAGTATGTAGCATTGCCGCCGCCCGGCCTTTAGCTGTTCGTCCGCCTTTTAACACTAGAATTCGTCTATTACGTGACGCAGCACGCGCAGCAGAGATAAAGCGCCTCGCATCTTTAATACTATCAACATAAAGCAATATTGCTTCGGTGTGAGAGTCGGTACTCAGATAATCCAACAGCTCTGAGAATTCTATGTCACTGCCATTACCTATCGAGATAAACGCCGAGAAGCCGATCTCTTTATCGTTCGCCCAATCTAGAATCGTTGTACACACTGCAGCGGATTGAGAAACAAAGGCTATTTTACCTGGCAGCGCCGTCACCGGAGAGAAAGAGGCATTCAAATTTAACCACGGAACAATAACTCCCAAGCTATTGGAACCAAGTACCCGAATATTGTTTGCTTTGGCGATTGCAATACATCTCTCATCAAACGTTTCACCGTTATCACTTTGCTGTTGCATGTCTGAGGAGAGCACAATAACGGAAGCGATGCCTTTCTCGGCCAACTCTTCAAAAATAGCCACATTGCGTATCGCATTAGTGCACAAAATAGCAAGGTCAGGAACGATAGGTAGCGACAAGATGTTTTTGTAAGAGAGGACGCCCGCGACAGAATCGTATTTTGGTGTTACCGGCATCACCGCACCTTTAAAATCCCCGTGCAACAGATTGTTCATGACGATATATCCTGCACGCGTTTCTCGTTGAGATGCACCAACAACAGCGATTGAACGGGGTTTAAGTAGGGGATCAAGATGATTCATAGACATATCCTAGCAATGCACGTAAGTTCATCGTAACTTACTTTTCATTCACGGGTTGATGGCAAATTCACCGAATTAAGATGAATAAGCAGACACTGCATAAAGTTTGTGAAATAGGTCACCCACTAATGGTGTATAATCTCAAAGTTAACTTGATTCTAAACCGACGTATCGGCATGATTTATAGTAATTATTATTAAGGATATAGAGCTTTCCATGAAAAAACTTGCAATTGTGACTTTGCCACTGCTCTTGGCTGCATGTGTATCTGACAACTACGTTACCAATGTAACGTCAGATAGCTATCAAGAAGAGTTCAAAACGGCTAAAGTTGAAGCTCCAGTTGTATCTCAATCTGAGCAGACTGCCGTTGTTGAAGAGAACGTGGTCAACGTTGTCAGAACCACACCTGTAGAACAAAAAATCACTCACACGACTAGAGCTAAGCCGGTTGCAACAATTACAGCTCCAACCAAGAAGCAACAAGACATGAACCAACGCTTTGGTTACACAGTTCAAGTTGTTGCTGTCGGCAGCCAAGCCAAAGTCGATTCTTTTGTAAAAATGCTACCAACCACTTCCCGGCCAATTTGGGAAAACTACAAAATGGTTAACGGCACGAAGTGGTTCACTGTACTTTACGGTGACTACGCGACACGCTTAGACGCTAAAAAGGCGATTTCATCTTTGCCGAGCAGTTTTCAAAACTTAAAGCCATTCGTTAAGAGCATTGATGATATCAAGAACTCTGAATACCCAACGCTTAACAAGTTAAACTAAGTTTTAAATCATAAAGAAGGAGCAAATGCTCCTTCTTTTGTTTTATGACGGTTAGTTTTGTTTAATAGTTAATCGCTCACTCCTTAGATGACAATTTTAGCATTCAAAACACTGTACCTATTTCGACTTTTGTTTATCATTGAAGTCAGTATTCCTAGTTTCAAGGACCGAATTTACCCATGAACACCACAAACATCCTTCTACTTTGCGGCGGTGGATCTTCAGAGCATGAAGTGTCAATCGTTTCAGCCAATTACCTTTTTGAACAACTTAATAGCGTTGCAGATTTTAACGTTGTGAGAGTTGAAATTAAAAACGAAGGCTGGTGTCTTGATTCGGGTGAGTTGGTTTATCTTGATATTAACGATCAAACCTTACGTGGCGACAACTTAGAATCTAAAGTCGATTTCATTGTTCCATGTATTCATGGTTTCCCTGGCGAAACAGGTGATATTCAATCACTGTTTGAAATGGCTAAGATTCCGTACCTAGGTTGTGGTTCTGAAGCAAGCAACAACAGCTTCAATAAAATCACATCAAAACTTTGGTACGACGCTCTGGGTATCCCAAATACGCCTTATCTGTTCTTATCCGACAACACTGAACAAGCTCATGCACAGGCGACACAAGCCTTTGAAAGTTGGGGGGAAGTGTTCGTCAAAGCGGCTCGTCAGGGATCTTCCGTTGGCTGTTACCAAGTCAATCAAGTAGAAGAATTAAGTGAAGCAATCAACAAAGCATTTACCTTCTCTGATCAAGTGCTTATTGAGAAATCCGTGGTGCCAAGAGAACTAGAAGTTGCCGCTTATGAAATCGATGGCGAGCTACAGATAAGCAAGCCAGGCGAGGTGATTGCACCTAATGGCGCATTTTACTCTTACGAAGAGAAGTACAGTGCAGACAGCCACTCAATTACTGAAGTTGAAGCAACTAACTTAACCGATGAACAGCGTGAATTGATTGCAGATAGCGCCCGCAAGGTATTCACGCAGATGAAGCTTCGTCACTTGTCTCGTATCGATTTCTTCTTAACACAAGACAATGAGATCTACCTGAACGAAGTGAATACCTTCCCAGGTATGACGCCAATTTCCATGTTCCCAAAAATGGTTGAACATGACGGCCACAAATTCAGCCAGTTCTTAGAGAACTGCGTGAGAACAAGCATTTCTTAGTTCACCCAAAATATCTTAGCCGTTTTATATAACTCATTAGATAACAAATAGCGCCTTGAGCTTACCAGCCAAGGCGCTATTTGTTTTTAAGTCGGAAGTTTTTGGTTTGCAAAGTCAGTTGATTGACTAAGCAGTTTATTAACAATCTGCCTATAAAAAACCGTAGATAAACAAGCCGCCTCTTAACAAAGCCATCAGCTCATTGCCAAGGGATTAGTGCTTTAAACTTCATCTTCTCACTCTCAGAGGTACCCGAATAACCCACATATTGTGCAGGCATTGCAGGGCTGAGCCAACGACCAAAATCTTGGATTTCTCTCACCTTAAGGCCTTGTTTCGACAGTTCTTGTGCGGCACCTACACGAATAGAGTTCCCGGAGAAATGGTGGTTGTCAGCCAATTGAAGTAAGTCACTTGCTCTTCTCAATATTCTGTAGATCGACGAATCATCTAAAGGTTGCAGACTGATATTTTCATGTTTGTCTATCGCACGAAATACAGGCAACTCGTCTTGTGTTCCAGTAAACGAAAACCAACGCTCAAGTGCGGCGCTTGCTACTCGCGATAGCCTATAAACTGAATTTTTTATTGTAATCTGGTACTCATTCTCAACGCTCTCCACATTATCCATCGACAACGCCCTTAGTTCAGATCGCTTTAAAGCACACTCGAACATCACATTATAAATCGCGATATCTCTGATCTCTTTTAAGCTCGATTTCTCATGGGAAAGTAACGTGTTTAACTCAGTAAGGTGTGCGGATGTCATGGCATTGGTTTGTTTAGAGTCGCCAGCCATTCGAGATTGCAAGTGGAGCAGGGTAAAACGAACTTGCCTATGCTTGATTGGGTTAGCAAAGCTCAACACAGTATGCAATAAGTTGAGTGTTGCAGTGTAACGTTTCAAAGACGAGAATTTTCTTTCACTGGATTCAGTCTCAAGAAAACGCCGAACAGCAGTGATGGATGCTGGGAGTGTGTTGATACGATTTTTAGTACAGAACGCATGGTAGCGATTCCAATCACTGTAGATACCCAACAAGGAGTTTCGAGAGTACTGATATCCTGTTAACTCATCTATAATTTCAATTGTCGCGTGGCTGTTTAATTTTTCAACAAATGAATTAATTATCACAGAGTCCGATAAAATAGGGACTTTTTTTCTCAAATTACCGTACCTCAACAGGTGTTTTTGCCATATTATGCTTGATATCATTAGAAGTATACTTATGATTAACGTAATGAAAACAAAACGATGATCAATGGATATGGCAAATTCAGTTTACCGAGGCGTTCCTCTACAATCAGCGGATGCAAACAACACCGTTTGGCGTGCCAAGCTAAAAAACAACATTATTCAAGGCAATTTACCTGCTGTGAAAAAGAGTATTGATTGGTGGATTGATACTGCGACCCTTATTGACCCGAAAGAATTCACAGCGTTAAACAAGTCGAGAGCGTCTGGTGGTGGCTTAGCTGAAAACTTCCATGGTTACCAAATTAAAAATGATAGCGGTGAGCCTAACGCTTGGTATTGCATGTTTAACGGGCGCCTAATTAAAGGTGGCAAGATTGCAATCCAGCGTCATATAGAGGCTTTCTTACTCGCAAAACAAAAAGCAGCACAGCAAAAGAAGTAAAATTATGAGCCTAGTATATTCAACTGAAACAGGTCGTATTAAACCTGAAGAAGAGAAAGTCCAGCGCCCTAAAGGTGATGGTATTGTTCGAATCCAAAAAGAAACCAAAGGCCGTAAAGGCAAAGGCGTTTCTATCGTAACAGGCTTAGACCTAGATGACGCACCATTAAAACTCATGGCTGCGGAACTCAAAAAAGTATGTGGCTGTGGCGGCTCAGTAAAAGATGGCAACATCGAGATTCAAGGCGACGCTCGTGACAAACTCAAAGCGCATCTTGAAAAGAAAGGCTACAAAGTTAAATTTGCTGGCGGTTAAGCTCTGACTAATGCCAGGGGTAAAATCGAAGATTATTATCTGGCTAAGTGCGTATTATGGTTATGAATTATGTTGAGGGTTTGCTCTGCTTAACGGAATAAGAACGTGGGCGAGTAACATGCTCA
The DNA here is from genome assembly GCF_041467175.1 of Vibrio sp. 10N.247.310.24. Lineage (NCBI taxonomy): Bacteria > Pseudomonadati > Pseudomonadota > Gammaproteobacteria > Vibrionales > Vibrionaceae > Vibrio > Vibrio sp. 10N.247.310.24. The sequence goes on along the minus strand of NZ_JBFSUD010000035.1, from coordinate 2,929 downwards.
ATGAGGAGGTCAGCTTGTCTGGCCTTTTTGATGCTCGTTAGGAAAATCGTTGTTAGAAGTTAACCCATAACATAATTTGCACAATGCGCACTCTAAGTAGCATTAAACACGTTGACAATGTAAAGAGAAACATACATCATTTGATAACAGTTGAAATGATTGAATGATTAGATGATTGTGGAGCTCAGCGCTAACTTTGCCCCACATAAGTTTTGAATGTTAACCTATCAAATGATTGATAAGCTCAAGAGCTTTACCTAATAAATCTATGATAATTAACACTATTTCTAAGTATTTCATCTTTACCTCTGAGTTTTAGAGTAACCCTACTAGCTGTGAGATTTTAGTATCTGGGTTAAAATGAATAAGTCTATCTTGTTCATGCTTTACCTCATGTTGTAATGATTTGTTTTCTGAGAAGATTGCCGTCAACTTCAGAGAATAATTTTAAAAGGCCACTTAGTTGTGGTTTTTTTCGTATCTGAACTGTAAGTAAACTTCAGAGTCATTCGAGTATATATGATTCCTTTGGTACGTCAAAACTCCCAAACTCTAGTTCTATTTGATTATATTTGTCTCACTGATAATTAGAGGGTGAATTCTTTATCAATCAAATTCAACCTGTTGATTTTTAAGTGTTAATGTTTTTTTTAAAATTTATTGGGAAATATTGATATTTTTTACGAATGACTTACTAGCCCCGCAGGGATAAGGGCACTCGATACAGTTTTTGGGCATGACTCCCCAAATTGCCCGATAAGCAGCGAAGCGTTACTCCCTCCAAAGAAGATCACAAAACCTTCCTTTCATTTTGCCAGAATAGCTTTTTGGTACAGAGCACTCCCAATTTTCGTTTCTATCGATTACTCGACGCTTGACGACGAACAAGGACGGCGAAGACTGAGCAAGGACGGTGAGAAGGAGAAAAGGAGAAGAAAGCCACCGAACACCGAGGCAAGCGTAGCGCGGGGTCGGGGCTTTCCTTTTCAAATGTCCACTATCTTTAATAGTGGACTCTTGTCTCAATATGAGATTTTTCACTCAAAAAAAATGACCTCAAAAGGTCATCTTCAAAATCTCAATCGGTCACCCGAAGGGTTGGGGTTCCTGTAACACCCCAACTAACTCCTGAATTCAGGAATATTACCTTTCATTCTTTATCGGACGTCCCCGCATTTCTTCGTACACATATCGTTCTCCGGCTTCATTTTCGAAGTATTCATGCTCACTCTTTGGATCTAAACTTTCAAAGAACTCTTCATGATCATCGATGTACTCCCATAATTTCAACACTTGCATTTCAGGTGAAGGTCTTTCGTAATTTAATCGATGGATAAAAGTAGTTAAGCTTAATTTTTGATTGAGTTTACCTTGACAAATTTCCTTCTCGCTTAACCCTAAAATTTCAGCCAGCTGTACAACTTGACTTGCTTTTGGCTCCGTAACGTCATTTTCCCATTTCATGTAGGTTTGTTTAGTTATACCAAGCTTATTTGCCATCTCTTGTTGGGATGTATTTATTGTCATTCTAGATGCTTTTAGTACGTGGCCAATCATAGTTAATCCTTTATGGGTTACTTTTCTTTTATGATACACCTGTTTTTCTGTACTCACTTCTTGTGAGTGATAAAAGTTTTACGTATGGTACATATAAATACACCAAACTAAAACTTGACAGGGTTTTCATTTGTTTTTTATTGATCAGCTATTCATGCAACAAGATCACCATGAGGGGAACCTTCCTCTTGTGGGGCGTCATGTTATCGAAAGGGTTGAGCTGGAAACTGGTGAAAATCTTCCGCCGACGGTTAATCAGAAAATATTAGAAGGCTCATACAGTACAAAGCTAACTATTCGATGCAATGGTACTCGTGTGCGAGTTGAAGGAAACCCGTCGCGCTGGCAACGCATGGATAATCTTTTTGGATTGCAGACGCTTGATGAATGTGTAGCGATTTATAACCATATTTTAGCTTCGTATAATTTACCTCCGTTCACTAAAAATACCCGCTTTGCTCATCGTCAATCTGCTGATGGCAAATCGTCTTCACTGATTGGCAATGGCGCTGAAATCACATCGATAGACTGGACTCGAAACTTAGCCATAGGGAAGGGGAAAGAGCGATCTTTTATTCGAGGTCTTTCTTCTATGCAAATTGGTAGAGGACGAAAACCAAAGCTTTATCCTGATGGGAATACCTGTAACTGGGGGGAAGGTTCGACTTGGATAATGGACAAGCTCTATGCGAAAGCAGTTGACTTACAGAGACACTTATTAAAAGACCAACGAAAAAAAAGAAGGAGTATCAGAAGAGGCTTTAGCCTACGTAAACAAACTTATTGATTATTGTGAATCATTCGGCGTAGTCCGAGAAGAGCACAGCCTAAGACAAGCACTATTAAAACGACACGACTTACAATTTTACGGCATCACTACAGAACAAGACTTTCACAAACACTTACAAGACATTGAGAATGCTATGAAAACAACACAAATATCACATGATGTACATGAATCTATTGCCCATCAGCTACTTACTTCCGGCGCTGTTGATACATTACGTAAAGCTAATGTCACTATGAGCTATTTCTCGATGTGGCAACACGGTACGGACCTTAGAGATATTCTTTCTCTATCCAATTTTTATGTTCACAAAGCACGTCTAAAAGCGATTGGTATCGATATCGGTCAACAATTCGATGTTAGCCGTATGTGTCCAACACTTAAACGCTCTGAAATTATCGAAGTCCAGCCACTCGAAATTCCGCCTTGGTACAAAATGCCAGTTGTAGCCGAAACCAATATTTTACCTTTCAAAGCTTACGCATAGGAAATCACAATGTTAAAAATCGAAGTATTCAAAGAAGACGTAAACGGCGTTTTTCAAGGTAGTTGTCATCATTCGCTTGTTTACTAAGCAGCTTCTCT
>NZ_JBFSUD010000034.1:0-50688 GCF_041467175.1 Vibrio sp. 10N.247.310.24 | reverse complement strand
TTAGTAAGACTCGCTACACTGTGCGATCTAAACACCTTAAATGATAGGTGTTGACATTTAAGTGGCTTTTCTACTTAAGGCAGCTTTCTATTACAAGACGCCTTTCTCATTCAAGAACTAAGAATTATAGGTCTTTAATGTTCTCAGCTTCTAACTCAGAGAAGTACTTAACTGTTTTCACTTTAAGTTCTTGAGTTGCCGGCTCGTCACAAACAATCACTGATTTAGGGTGAAGTTGCAGAGCTGATACCGTCCATAGGTGGTTAACAGAACCTTCAACCGCTGCTTCTAGAGCAAGCGCTTTGTTGTGGCCTGTTACTAGGACCATGATTTCTTCAGAATCAAGTAGAGTACCAACACCGATTGTTAGTGCGTACTTAGGAACTTGGTTGATGTCGCCATCGAAGAAACGAGAGTTCGCGATACGAGTGTCTTCAGTCAACGTTTTGATACGAGTTCGTGAAGATAGAGAAGAAGCTGGCTCGTTGAAAGCGATGTGACCGTCGTTGCCTACGCCACCCATGAATAGGTTGATTTTGCCGTAAGACTTGATTTTGTCTTCGTAACGTTTGCACTCAACTTCGTTGTTTTCCGCGTTGCCATCTAGAAGGTTAATGTTCTCTTCTTGAATGTCGATGTGGTTGAAGAAGTTAGTGTACATGAATGTACGGTATGATTCTGGGTGATCAGCAGGGATGCCAATGTACTCATCCATGTTAAATGTAACTACGTTTTTGAAGCTAACTTCACCAGCTTTATGTAGCTCGATAAGTGCTTTGTAAGTAGCTAGTGGCGTACCACCAGTTGGTAGACCAAGTACAAAAGGACGCTCTGCAGTTGGTTTAAAATCGTTAATGCGTTTAACGATGTGTGCTGCTGCCCATTTACCTACTTGTGCTGCTTGATTTAACGGGATAAGTCTCATTAATTTGCCCCTAGATATTAGAATTTATAGTGTTCCTAAACATTAATTCGCATTATAAAATAAGTTATCAACTTGCGCTATTGTTTTAGGTCAAGTTTTTGCTTTTTCGTCATATCTGTGATTATAACACTCAAAATTGCACAATTATTGTATGGATATTTGGTGAAGTTAAACAAGATTAATACGTTTGTCACATACCGAGATATTGATTTTATGCAGAGCCAAGTGTCAAAAGAAAAAGGTAGGATGAGGAGTGATGAATTCAATTGGGATTAAGATCCATAGAACGGATTGAAATTGTGTGGCTATCACGCTATCGATATGAATTTTATATAAATATTGGTGTTTTTGTGTAGGTTAGCTACACTTGATTATGACGAAGAAGGAGCATGTTTGTTTTAAGTTCCCGTTAATCCGAGGTGAACAAAAAAAAGCTCAAAGTGATGAGGTATCACTTTGAGCAGTTTTACTAATCTTCTAACACTAACTCTCTTTCGTATTCTTCCCGAGAAACTTCGCTGCGTTTGCAGCCGTTTAGGGTATGAAAGCGACGGCGTCCACGAGCCAGTTGAATGTACTTCAACCAAACACGCTCTAACTTGGACTTCGCCTTATGAGGGTGAGACAACACTTTGATGAAGTGTTTTTCTTCTGAGTTGCTTGGCGAAAGTTCGCCAGTCTCAAGTGCAAACATGGTGTCACCAAACAAGGTTAGGATTTCCTCTTCTGAAAGAGTAAAATCACCCGACTTAGCAAACCCTCGTGGGAATTTAATGGTGTCATAAAAACGTTTTTTTCCGTGTCGGAATTCGGTCTCAGACATATCAGCCTCAGTAATGTGGTTAGATAGAAATTAGTGTTTATTGCTCACGCGAAAATATTGTTAAAAGGCTAAAATAGGAAGCAAAACGTTTTTGCCTTTACGATAAACAATCCTAGATCGGCTAGTTAGCAGATTTATTACAGAGATGTATTTTTGATGGATGTGAAAGTATTTAGAACCTTTCTTGAGGTTGCAAGGGTGCGCCATTTTGGGCGTGCAGCTGAAAACTTGTATTTAACACAAGCGGCGGTAAGTGCGCGGATCAAACAGCTTGAAGGCTACTTTGATACTCAGCTCTTCATTCGTGACCGCAATAACATCAAGCTGACCTCTTCTGGTGAGCGTTTGATTGGTTATGCTGAAGTGATGGTATCCACCTTACAACAAGCCAAATTTGAGCTGTCGTTAGAAAGTGGAAAAGCGTTGCAGTTAACACTGGGTGGCACACCGAATATCTGGGATGCGTATCTACAAAACTGCTTAAGTGTGGTGACCGACTCTTTCGGTGGCTACGGCTTTATGGCCGAGGTGATGGGGCGCGAGCAACTGAACCGTAATTTGTTAGAACGAACCTTAGATATGGCTTTCGCTTTTGATCAGATCAAAGCGGAAGAGCTGAACTGTAAAAAAGTCGCTGATTTGGTTTTGGTGTTGGTATCAACACAACAAGATGACCTGGAATCTGTATTCCAACATAAATACGTTTATGTCGATTGGGGAACGCGCTTCGGTTCTGAACATGCCGAGCGTCACCCAAAAGTGCCCGCGCCGTATCTACGTACCTCAACGGCTCGTATCGCTTTAGATTTTATCTTAGAGAAAGGTGGTAGTGCGTATTTACCTGTTTCTATGGTTGAACCTTTTATCGAGTCGGGTCAATTGCACAAGGTCAAAGGGGTTGAAGACTGGTATCGCCCAATTTACCTGAGCTACCGTAAAAGCAGTACTTCGGTTGATGCGATCATTCAGGTTGAGAAGTTGGTTAATGAAATTGACCCTTCGACTGCCTACACGTTGCAACAAGCCGCTGAACAAACACCAGAGTAACAGCTGTTTCTGTAACCAATATGCTTTGTTGATTAAATAAAAATGGCTCCTAACTAGTTGTATAGTTGGGAGCCATTTTTGTTTTTAAACCAGAAATGTACTTCTTTTCGGAACTAGAGCTCGTTTCTAATTCCATAAATATCGTTTAAGCCTGGTATGTGTAGCCTTTTTTAAAAGCCCTATCACTTCAAAGCACTATTCTTCGAAAATTCTAGAGATTCATTAGATTCTCGATAGACTCTTCAAGAGAGTGTGACATGTAAGAATGGATTTGATTGCCATCCGTTGCGTCAATCTCAATCTTAGAAATCCCCTTATCCGCTTCGTCTTCAAGAAAGCTGAGAGACTGCTCGACTGATTGACTGGTGAGAACCTGTTGGTTTGATAAAACAATACGACACGTGTGAAGAACCATAGCCTTTTCCTTTTTATATTCGACAGGTCTCTGCATCTTAGTGTGCTAAGTACCTATCGTTGACGTTGTGAGAAGAGTTTCTTCTCAAGGTTAAATTTAGTCGAATTGCGTAAAAAGAAAACCCTTTTTTGTGATTTATCTAACCTTCAGTTCCGAAAGTGGCTAGCGACAATGACAGTTCACGGTAAACTTTTAGGTATCGGAGTAAAAATTATGGCAAATGGGAAGAGCACAGCATGTCGAGAAATATTCATCACAACAGTACGTTAACGAGTGAGCAGTGTCATTTAGCTCGATACGCGCGAGATGCTCGCTTTGATGGGATGTTTTTTACGGCGGTAAAAACAACCGGAATTTTTTGTCGCCCTATTTGCCCTGCAAGCCCACCCAAAGAAGAAAATGTCGAATACTTTTCTCATCAAGCTCAGGCTTTGAAAGCGGGTTATCGCCCATGCTTACGTTGCCGACCAGACAGCGCGCCTTTTTCTCCGGCTTGGAAAGGTGTTGAAACTACCTTTCTGCGAGCTATGCAATTAATCGACAACGGTGCGCTGAATTCGGGGTCGATTGTCGACCTTGCCACTCGACTAGGCATCTCAGATCGTTATTTACGAACCTTGTTCGACAATTACATCGGGGTGTCACCGAAGCAATATAGCCTTTATAGCCAGTTGATGTTTGCCAAGCAGTTACTGCATACCAGCAGCATGAGCATTACCGATGTCGGTTTTGCGAGTGGTTTTAACAGCACGCGCCGCTTCAATGATGCCTTTCAAAAAGAGCTTCAGCTTTCGCCAAGTCAAATACGAAGAGCTAAGCCAAGTAACAATCTAAGTAATCATATCCAACTCAGTTTCCATGGCCCGTTGGACTGGGATCATTTGCTGGGCTTTTATCGACGACGAATGATCGAAGGCTTAGAAGAGGTGGGCGACGGTTATTACCAACGCACAGTGAACGTGAACGGCTCGAAGGGCTGGTTCAAGGCCACTTTAGCCAAAGAGAGCAGTTTGGATATTGAGTTTGAGTTGGATGATATGAGCCAATTAAGAAGTTTGATCGCCAATATTCGACGTATGTTCGACCTTGATGTTGATATCAGCAAAGTTGAAGATTTCTTTAGCACCATTGATCCCAACTTGGTGGCTAAGAGTGGTATTCGTATCCCTGGTGTGTGGAGTGCTTGGGAAGCCGGAGTAAGAGCGATTCTCGGGCAGCAAGTCTCGGTAACAGCGGCCATTGGTCAGCTCAACTTGTTGGTGCGAAAGCTCTCAGGTTCATATCAGGTGTTTGATTCACAAGAGCAAGCTAATTCACAAGAGTGCTCTGACTTACAACAAATTGCTGATTCATCAGAGAAAGCGTATTTCCCTACACCTAAACAAATAGCTGATGCTGATGTGAGCTTTCTAAGGATGCCGGGAAGTCGTAAGGAAACCTTAAAGCGTTTTGCCCAATACATGGTCGATAACGAAGCTGAGCATCCTTCTAAGTGGATTGATCTCAAAGGTATTGGTCCTTGGACGATTCAATATGCGCTGCTGCGCGGGCTCAGTGAACCTAACCACTTGCTAGTAGGCGATTTGGTGGTGAAGAAATTCATCGAGCATCGCCCTACCATTAATACAGAGAGTGTTTCGCCTTGGGGAAGTTACGCCACGTTCCATTGTTGGAATCAGTCTTAAACGATGTTTCAAGTGGAATAGAGATACCTCTCTGATATAGAAGCAATGAATAAACATCGGAATTACCAAGCTAGGAGAGATTATGACTAACCGTTTTACTTATTATCAAAGTCCACTAGGAACCGTGACGTTACAGGCGAACGATGAAGGGCTGCTCGGCCTTTGGTTTGAAACTCACACTACCAAGCCTGAACAGTTAGGTGTTCAAGATGATAGCTTTCCGATCTTTGCGTTGGCTATCAAACAGCTCGATCGTTATTTTGCTGGTGAAGCTATCCAGTTTTCTGTGCCTATCGCAGCCAAGGGCACTCCGTTTCAGCAGTCGGTTTGGCAAGCGCTGATGACCATTCCTTATGGAGAAACATGGAGCTATGCACAATTGGCCGATGCGATTGGTAACCCAAAAGCGGTGCGTGCAGTGGGTTTGGCGAATGGCAAAAATCCGGTGTCTGTGATTGTGCCGTGTCATCGTGTGATAGGTAAAAATGGAAAGCTGACGGGTTATGCGGGTGGCGTAGAACGTAAACAACGCTTGTTAGTGATTGAGGGAAGAAAACAAACTTAGAAAGCTACTTAGCTAGCGACTTGAAACTCTGTTCTGTCGGTTAAGGTTGAAGGTTTGTACGACTGAGGAGGAATATTAAGAGGCCTCAAGCGTGACTCTGCAATAAAAACGTGACTTTGCAATAAATTCGCCACTTTCTGGAAAATAATGATTTGGTTGCATATTATTTAGCCATGTTTTTTAGGCAAGGATGCCCAAATGAATAACCATCATTTTCTGATAATAGCTTTCACTAGTGTGTTATTGCTGACCGGTTGTTTAACTGATACTAGTCGCCCCTTTGAAGTACCGCAGCTTGTTTTGTTCAAAGGGATGTATGAGAACGCGGACGATAACAGCTATCTACTTTTTGAGTCAGGACAAATGACCTATCAAACAATCGGTAACACGGTCACTAGAACTTATCGTATTGAAAATGATTTGATTAACATCGAGTTGAATTCAGGAAATAGCCGAGTGGATTCTGGGCTGATGATGCGTATTCAACAAGAAGGAGCAGTGTTAACCTGCAACCAGTGTCCAGCAGTGCAGTTAAGCAACGTCTGGACACGTGTTGAAAAGCCTTTAGTTGATTCCCCTTTAGACTAGAACATATCACCGTTCAGCCATAGGTGAGCGGCGATACTGACCCCATAACCAATCATGATTACTGGCATCCATTTTAAGTGGCCAAAAAAGGTGTACTTACCATGTGCAGCCCCCATTAATGCCACACCAGCGGCACTACCAATAGACAATAAGCTGCCGCCAACGCCCGCGGTTAGGGTGATCAGTAGCCAGTTGCCCATCGACATTTGGGGTTCCATGGATAACACGGCAAACATCACCGGAATGTTATCGACAATAGCCGATAAGATCCCCACCATGACGTTGGCCCAAATTGGATCCCACTGGCTATACATCACGCCCGAAGCTAATTCCAAGTAACCAAGTAGACTCAAGCCACCGACACACATTACCACGCCGTAGAAGAACAAAAGCGTGTCCCATTCGGCATGAGAAACTCTTCGAAATACATCGAATGGCACAACAGAACCGAGTCGCTTCAGGGCGCCTTCATCGTTATTGGCGATCGCTACCGCCTTTTTCTTGGCGAGTGAGTTGGGCAAAGTCTTGCGTAAGTAATAGCCAAAGAACTGCAGATAGGCGAGCCCCATCATCATGCCCATTACTGGAGGGAAGTGGAGTACGGCATGGAAAGCAACAGCGGTCGCTATTGTCATGATGAACAAGAATACGATGCGCCTCGCACCACGTTTTAATTCAACGTGTTGATGGACTGTGTCGGGCTGAGTGGTGGGTACAAAGTAAGACATGATCAACGCAGGGACGAGGTAATTCATCACCGAAGGAATAAACAAAGGAATAAACTCACTAAAACTCACATAGCCAGCCTGCCACACCATGAGCGTTGTGATGTCTCCGAATGGACTGAATGCACCGCCAGCATTGGCGGCTATCACGATATTCACGCAGGCTAGGTTGACGAATTTAGGGTTAGAACCTGCCACTTTAAGAACCACAGCGCACATCAGTAGAGCTGTCGTGAGGTTGTCGGCGATAGGTGAGATAAAGAAGGCCAGAATACCGGTTATCCAGAACAAAGAGCGAAAGTTAAAGCCTTTGCCTACCATCCACGCTTGCAACGCATCAAACAGTCTTCTCTCTTCCATGGCGCTAATGTATGTCATGGCGACGAGTAGAAAGAGTAATAGTTCGGCGTATTCGAGTAAGTTGTGTTCGAGCGCTTGTTTGGCGACTTCAACAAGGTTGTGTTCTTGGTAGGTAAAACCAATGATTATCCAGATCAGGCCCGCTGCAAGTAGAACTGGCTTGGATTTTCGGAGTTTTAGGTATTCTTCCATCATCACCACGATGTAGGCGACAACGAAAATGGTCAGCGATAGGTAGCCAGCAAATGAACTGGTTAGTTTGAGCGGCTCTCCCAACTGAGAAGTGGCAGCGCCTGCTACCGTAGAAAAAAATAATAAAGAGAGAACAGCAGAAAGCTGGATACCTAACATGGATTACGCTCCGAAGTTAATCAGTTATTAACACGGGTAAAAGCGTAGACCTAAATAACCCTGTTCAGTGTGATAGATATCTTAATAATTCAATAGATTATATAGAAAACAGTAGATTGGGTGAAAACGTGAGATCACGATGAAAGATTTTTTTGAGCTTTCTATTCGAAGCCTGATTATTGTGGCGATTATGTGCGTTTTTGGTTGCGGTGTTGAAGCTAGGTTTGTTTAGTTTTGTATGAGAAGTATTCTAATTTTTTTAGCGTATACCTCTACTTTAAAATTTGAATCACAGTTTTATATGTTGCTTTGGTTCTTCTATTTAAACCGATGCACTATTTGATTTTGGTCATTAACCTTTTGCTCATTAGTTTGCACTATCTATACGTGTTCTGTTCCACATAAGCGAGATGTATAGAGGTCCTTATGACTAATCCAACCAAAACCGATCGTAAAGTCACGATCGGCAGCTATATCGCACTCGCGTTCGCGATTGTGTTCTTTTCAGGCTTAATGCAGTCCAATGAATGGTATGGAGTGCTCGATTTTACGACGCTCAACGGTTCATTTGGTAAGGTCGCTTACGATGTGAGTGAGTCGGCTGATGGTATCCAAGCGGCAACGACGTCACTGCGTGGTAAAGGCGGTAGTGGTGCGCGCGACGGTTTCATTTTTGCATTGACACTTATTCCGACCGTGATGTTTGCACTGGGTATGATCAACGTACTTGAGCACTACGGTGCACTGGACGCGGCTCGTAAACTACTAACTCCACTACTTCGTCCTTTAATGGGTATTCCGGGCAACTCAGGCTTGGCACTGATTGCTTCTCTGCAAAGTACCGATGCGGGTGCTGCGATGACACGTCAGCTCAAAGATGAAGGGCATTTGACTAAGCGTGAAACCGATGTGTTCACCATGTTCCAGTTTACTGCGGGTGCGGCGATAGTTAACTTTTTCTCTTCAGGTGCGGTGTTGTTCACTCTAACGGCGATGGATGGTTCTTTGGCAGTGACATCGTCAATAGGTCTTGCTGTTGCGGTGATGTTTATCTTCAAGTTTGTTGGTGCGAACTTATTCCGCCTTTACCTCAATATTACTGAAGGTAAAGAAGACAAAACAAAATCAGACAAAGAACAAAAACTGGAAGAGGAAGTAGCATAATGAGCGAAGTTAAAGCGAAGAAACCAATGGTTACTGATATTTTCGTTGAAGGTGCTAAAAAAGGCTGGGTTATCGCGACAACCTCTACAGTACCTAATGTTCTGATGGCGTTTGTGATTATTAAGGCGTTGCAGATTACGGGTGCACTGGATCTGATGGGTAGTGTGTTTGCACCTATCATGGCGGTATTTGGTTTACCGGGTGAAGCGGCAGCAGTATTGATTGGCGCGTGGATGTCGATGGGTGGTGCAGTCGGTGTGGTTATCACGCTGTTTGACCAAGGCATTCTGAACGGCAACCATATTGCTATTTTGGCGCCAGCTATCTACTTGATGGGTTCTCAGGTGCAATATATGGGACGCATCATGGGACCAATTGGTACTGAAGGTCGTTATATCCCTGTGATGATCGCGATTTCAGTATTGAATGCGTTTGGTGCTATGTTTTTGATGAACATTATTTTGTAACGTGGCTTTGAACGGTTAGCTACTATTTGAACGATTAGCTACTATTTGAACGATCAGTTACTAATAGCTTTTCGACGTTGAAAAAAGAAACCCCGTTTGGCTTTCACCAAACGGGGTTTATTCTTTTTCGTAGCCATCCTGCTACTGACGTTGTTACTTATTTTTTAATAAGGTCACGTATGCTCCTTGCATCGTTCCTTGATTTGGCTAAATCCTTTAACCTATCCAATCCATCGCCTTCCTAACGGTGTCCATGCTAACTCATCATCCTGACAAGTGACTCTATCCTAGAGTAAAACTTCCTTGCTGATCTCTCATCCTAAGCCATCAAATCTTCATCCTGAAGATACCTAATCCGTTAGGCTTTTTCCTGTTCCTGCCAACTCCCTGTCGACATGAGTATTAAACACTTTGGAGGCTTTATTCGCAATTAGCCTTAGGAAATAAATATCCTCGCTAACTAAAATAAATATGCGTGGATTCATATAAAACAAGGGGTTGGGTTTGTAATTTTTCTTTTTTCTGCGAAGCTTGACTGTGATCTCTTACGTTCGGTGTGAGAGATCTCTTACAAATTTTCGGGCGCGAATATCATTCGTTGTCGAACTCATCCGTCGATAGGTGAGCGAAATACGCTCAACAAACTCAAAGTAATAGGAAAATATAATGGTTACAGCACTTTACGCAGCCTTGCTGACGGTCGTAATGATTTGGTTGGCGATAGAAGTCATTAAGCAAAGACGAATCAATCTGGTTGCTCATGCAGATGGCGGTGTTGAGTCGCTACAGATAGCACGTTCCGCACAAAGTAATGCAATGGATTACATCCCAATTACGGTTATTTTGATGGGCTTTTTGGAGATGAATGGTGCCAGTGTGTGGCTTATTCATGCCATTGGTGTTGCATTTATTCTGGGGCGTGTGATTCATGCAAAAGGTATTCTGGCAAAAAACTTAAAGGGTAGAAAAGTGGGCATGGTGTTGACGCTTATCTGCATGATCTCTTTGATTGTCCTAAACTTAGCTTACCTACCTTTTGATAAAATGTTCTAGGGAGCATTATGGCATTGCGCCTTCCCCCTGCTTGGGCGATTGTCCTTGCAGGTCTCATACTGAACGTCATGGCTATTGTCATGTCGAGCTTGGTGCTCGACAAAATTGAAGCGGAAAAATCGGAATACAACGATCGTAAATACGGTAATGTGTACTCAATACAACTGGCCTGGAATACGATCGAAACCTTAGAGCGCAAGCGTGAAGCCATTCTGATCCACCTAGATAAACCCTCAACAGAAACCGCTCAACCTGCCACCATCCTCGATGAAGCGCTGCGCGGCCAACTCCGGAGTTGGGTGAGTGAGGAGGTGCCAGCCATCTCGTTGGCTAATTTACCCAAGCTTATGATGCTGATAAACAGTGCTCAAGAAGCCCAACGAGCACGAATTGATGACTACTATTTGGATAATCTGACCTTGGTTGAATTAATCCAAAGGCTCGATGAAAAAATGGCTTTCTACAAGAATATTGCCCTGTTTCTTCAGGTGTTTGGTTTAGCACTTATCTTAGCTCGCGACCTCGCTAGAAGGCCTTAGTATTTATCTACCACTTACTTAGCTACCTAGTTATCTACCCATCGACTGGTATCGCTAGCGAGACTCACTTGGCAGGTTAGGGTGCTGCTGGCCTTGGTACTTCTGTAATTGTTCTTTTAGCCCTTTAAACGTGCTCAGTGCACTATCAATCGATAATTTGTTCATTAACCAATTTGGCAGGATGCCACCTGCGTTCGCGTAAGCGGTATAGGTGATATAGGTATTACCATTGGTGAGCGGTTGCAGAGTCCATAAGGCATCTACATCATAAATTCGAATGTACCCCGACTCTTTCGCCAAATAATCAGACGCATCCTTGATCGACAAGACAAACTGCCCATCCTCGATGCTGTATTTTGAGTAGGTCACCATATCGCGATCTCTGGCAGGCCAAGGCGCTTTGAACTGGGTATAGACGATATTTTCATCCTCAGATATCTGCATCAAAACACGACTTTCCGATACGTTATCTATCCAGTTTGGCACGTTCGCGCTGTCTTCCAATAACAGCAAAAAACCAGAATAAGTGGTGGGCGTTTGCATTTGTGCTCGTATTTCTACCAAGCCTTCAGTGTGAGGTCTCTTATCAATGATGATGCCATCTTCACTTTTTACGAACTGCCATGGAGCAGCGTAAGTCAGTGTTGATAAAGCATAGAGTCCGATTGCTAAAATCCTAGGTAATATCATTATTCTTCCATGAAAAGAAAAGCTTATCTTTAGGAGTATAGAATAAAAATGGTTTTGATTCGTGCTGAAATCGCACTGATTTCTCTCTGGTTTGAGCGTTACATCGCTGTTTATCTTGGTGTTATCAATAATTGGCTGCTTATTTGTATTTGAGCCGTGAAAATAAAAACGGAAGCGTTCGGTTTCTTCCGTTTTGTTCGTGGGCAATGGATAAACGTTGAAGGCTAGAACTTAGAACTTATAACTTAGAACTTAAAACCTAGAGCTTATAGGCTTCGACGGTTTTGATCGTGGTCCAATTGCTGTTGGCGTCTTGGATGAATTCTTGCGTATTCTCCAGCCAACGCTTTTGAACTGACTTATCTAAGTTTAAGTACAGCTTCCCACCTTCTACTTTCCAAGCTAGTGGGTCCGTTTCAAATTTCTTACCCATTGCCACACCAAAGGCACAATAGCCACCATATTGAGGTGCATAAGCCGATGGGTTAGATCGGAATTCATCTCGGTTTTCACTGCTCACAAAGTTATAAATCGCATTCTTATAAGTCGCTGTGAATTCAGATGTGCCTTTAACTGGCCCCTCATTGGCAAAGTAAGCAACAGGGTCATAACCTTTAATGGCGAGATCATTGTTGTCGACACTCATATCAAGGTCTGCTGCCATTAACGAAAAGCTGGTTCCTAGTAACGCGGCCAATAGAGTGATTTTTTGACTGGTCGATTTCATGTGTGACATATCAAGTTCCTTGTCAGTGTTGGTTATCTTGTTTGAAATAATTTAGCCCACTCGTCCGGTCTATAGAGGGACAAAAGAACTAAAAACTAAGCGAATCGTTCGGAGGGTGCATGGATCTGCTGTCACAATTAATGGAACACTTCTCGATACGCACTGGCGTTTTCTATTCTGGAAACCTGTGTGGGGTGTCGTCATTTAACGCGCAACAAGGCAAAGAAGGGCACCTTCATGTATTAAGTTCGGGGGAGTTGACCTTATCTGGTGCTCATACGGAATGCAGGCAGCTTTCTCAGCCCTGTATTATTTATCTGCCGAATAGCACACCACATGTAATTGAAGGTGTGGGAGAAGGTGCAGAGCTTGTGTGTGCGAACGTGGAGTATCGTTCAGGGCAGATGAATCCTTTATTATCGGCTCTGCCCGACATGATAGTAATTCCGTTTGAAGATGCACCGAACTTAATGCCTGTGATTGAGGTGCTGTTTCGAGAGTCGGGGCAAGCATCTTCAGGACAACAATCGTCAGGGCAGCAATACCTAATGGACAAGTTGAGTGATGCGTTGATGGCGTTGATTTTTCGTCATCTCATTGAACAACAAAAAATCGATAGCGGCGTTTTCTCTGCTCTTGCACACCCAAGGCTTGCTGCTGTGGTGACCGCTATTCACCGGTTGCCTGCTCGTCATTTTTCGGTTGCAGAAATGGCGTCACTGGCTTTGATGTCTCGTACTCAGTTTATTGAGGCGTTCAAGCGTGAGGTGGGTGAAACACCGGGAGATTACGTGCAAAAGTGGCGTGTTTCCGTTGCTCAATCTCTGCTACTGCAAAATAAGCCCATCAACTGGGTTGCCGATGAAGTCGGTTACAACAGTTATTCAGGTTTCTCACGCGCATTTCAGCATGTATCGGGTGTGTCGCCACGTCAGTGGTTAAAAGAGAGTAACGCATAAGAGGGAAAGGGATGTTGAAGTTTAAAGTTGCCAGTGAAAGCGAGTTAGTGCTTTCACTGGCAAGGCGAACCTCGTTGCAGAAAAGAATGTTGCATCAAGGCAAATTACAGACTGAGGATTGTCACTAGGCCTGTAATACGTCGTTGGCTAGATGAGCACTAACGAAGTAACCAGTGGCGCAGTGGCGTTTTTTCTATACCAGCGATCAATATAAAGCTCAGGGTAAAGGTGCCGAAGAACACGGTAATGTCTTTAGCGAGTTCAGTGATGCCCAATACTCCGCAGACATTGAATAGCAAAATAATGATCAACAGATGGCAAACGTAGATACCCAGCATACGATTCGAGATAGCGTGAAGCCATGCGTAATCGCCGATGTTTGGATTAGCTAAAAGCCACATGAACACACCAATCCCCCACAAAGCTGTACCAAACAAGAAATCGTGAATATTAAAGGCGATATCAAATTGGGTTAGCCATGCCGCTTCGGCAAAGTGGATGACCATGCCTAACGCCAATAACCCTAATGCTTTGGCTGAGGACACTTTCCATTGATGCTGACGAATGAGGAAACCTAAGGTCACCATTAACGTGCTGAAGAACGGACCGTTACGCGTGAAGAAAGGGGCACTAAGGTCGGTTAAGCTTGTGTAGCTGCCCGCCAATACACCATAGACGTAAAGCAGAATGGCCACCGGTAGTAAAAGCTTATCGAGTTTCATCTCTACCATTAAGGCGATGATCAAAACCGCGCACACAAGGGCGGGAATGAACCATAAATGTACCAACCCACCCTCTAAGAAAGAGTTGAGTGGGGTATTCATTAAGAAACCCCAATAGCCTTCACGTTCGCCTAGATAGCCAAACTCTTCTACTTTCGCGAGATTGAATGGCATCACTAAGCAAATGATGCTCCATGCCAACCAAACTTTGAGTAGTGGTTTGGAGTAGTTGATGAAGGCTGTCCAAGGTGATGCTGTGAGCTTAGGTTGAATCAGATAGCCTGAAATAAGGAAGAACAGAGGCACGGCAAAACGAGCGGTTTGGTTGAGCACATAACCGATCCAAGGCACCTCATCTATTTGCCAATAAGTGAGTGCCATTTGGCCGTGCAAACCAATGATCGCCAAGATAGCAATCACTCTGCCTAACTCGATACTGGCGATGTGTTGTGAAGGCGTATGTTGAACGGAAGACATATCAGATCTCTTAGTAAAATTTTTACGAAATCTAGCAGTCTTTATGCCCAACCAGTTAGTCCTAAATCAAGGCTTATGACCTTTGTTTCAAGGCTTGTGTCGGTTTTTTGAAGCCTGTCGCAGCTATATTAAATCCATTGCAGTAAGTACAAAAATACCGAGAGTACAAGTGATAAGAGAAACAACAGTAGTAAGCGCGATGATGTTAGCCGCCAGTGTTGAGTTTCCTCCCATCGCACGAGCCATAACGTAGCTTGCCGCTGCTGTTGGTGCTGCGCTCATCAAGAAGATAAGCCCAAGATCGAGCCCTTCAAATCCTAAGTACCCAGCCGCCAATGTAATCAGTAACGGTGAGGCAATTAACTTGTAGCTAGAGGCAAACCACGTCGATAACTTTTCTTGTTTGAGCGAGCTGATATCGAGCGACCCACCGGTACATAGCAGTGCTAACGGCAACGTCATGTTGGCAAAGTATTGACCAGCGTCAGTGATCATTTTTGGGATAGGGATAGAAAGCGCATAGAAGACGACCGCTAAGAAAATAGCGATGATCAATGGGTTTTTGGTAATCGACTTGGCGATTACTTTAATCGCTTTCGCGCCAGTGTCTTCGCCTTTGGGTGTCAGTGCAATCACGGCTTGAATGTTATACAGCACGGTTAGGGATGCGACATAGATAGCCGCCAATGCCACGCCTTGGTTGCCATAGATATTAGCCACATAGGCGAGGCCGATGATCGCGGTATTAGCGCGGAATCCACCTTGGACAATCACACCTTGATCTTTCGAACCTTTAAATACTAACTTGGTTGAGAAAATCGTGAACAAGAAAAAGGCAAAGTTAGCGATGACGCCAAACGCAACTAACGCGCTACTGGCTGAAAAGTTGTGATTCGATTGAACAATACTCAGAAATAGCATCGCGGGTAGGGTGACTTGAAAGACCACCTTAGATGCGACATCAATGAAATTGTCATTGATTAAGCCGATTCGCTTGAGCATCACACCAAGAAACAGCATTAAACAGATAGGGCCTGTTACCGACGCCGAAAACGCAAACTGTTCCCAAAGTGTGTTCATTGTTTTTCCTTTGTTAGTCGATTTCAATTCCCTTTGAATACTGTCGCATTTTTCCACAGTTCTTTGATAAGACAAAATGAATACCAAGGGTTAAGTAAAAAACTTGAAAAAAAGTACGAACGTGCTAAAAATAAAGAATCAGATTTATTGTTGGTGAATAATGAGCAAAGGAAAGATAACCAAAGAGTATATTTTGAGCCATGCATTCGCGCTTGCGAGTGAGAATGGTCTCGAGAGTTTGACGATTGGTGAGTTAGCCAAGCAGTGTGGCATGTCTAAGAGTGGATTGTTTGCGCACTTCAACTCTAAAGAGAACCTGCAACTCTCTGTACTCGAGTACTCCAACGCCATATTCACTGAGAGAGTCATTATTCCCGCAAGAGAGCTGGGGGATGGTGATATCGAAGCGAAATTGAAACAGTTGCTCGACAATTGGTTGGGTTGGAATCATTCATTCCAAGGCAGCTGTATGTTTATTGATGCTTGGAAAGATGCAGGCAGCGAAACGTCTGTGATTCAGAAGGCACTGCAGAAAACCATTTCAGTGTGGATTGATTACTTGACGATTCAGGTAGCGAAAGCGGTTGAGAGCAAACAGTTCAGGGCCGATTTAGATCCAAAACAGGCAACCTTTGAGTTATATGGCCTTTATTTGAGTGCGAACTTGTTCTACTCGTTACGAGGTCAACAAGCGAGCCACACCCATTTTTGGAGTGGTGTAGAACGCTTGGTAGCCAGTTGGAAAGCGGTTTAATACATACAGCAGGTTAACTCGTAAGCCACTTAGCTCGCAAATCATGAAGTTCGAAAATCATGGAATTCGCAAAGCATGTGACCTTGCTTAGTTAAGGTTTGCAAAAGATTTTAAGAGAAGTGGCGGCAAGCAGTCATAAACAGCGCTAGCGCCATTTTTTATACTAACAAATAGCACGGTCGTTCGATTTTAGGGCCGAGCTCGATCCGCCAGTAATGATGGCGATACAAGGAACGGTCATGAGTGACAAAATCTATTTCAATACATCGAACAAATTCAGCTTCAAGCGCAGCTTGATTGGCGCTACAACTAATTTGCACTACATTTTAGCGCCAAGTCATGCAAAGAAAACGGCACGTAAACTGCTGCTCACACCGATGCGTACCGAGCAAAAAAATGCCGATCCACAAGGGCTGGTCAAGAGTGAAATCAATGGTCGTGATGGTGTTTTAAAAACCTACTCTTTGGGTACCGGTCCAGTTTGGGTGTTAACTCATGGTTGGTCAGGCACCGCGAGTCAGTTCTTTCCTTTAATGGAACATATCGCAGCTAAAGGTTTTACGGCTCTAGCTTACGATCATCCTGCTCATGGTGGCAGTGATGGGGTACATGGTCATATCCCTGCGTTTGTGAACGGTCTTGAAGCCATTCTCGATTCAGTGGGAGAGGTAGCAGGTTTGGTCGGTCATAGCATGGGTACCGCTTCTGCATTGGAATGTAAGCACGTTAAATTGGAAAACAAGCCGTTATTGCTGATTGCACCTGTACTGGATTATCTAGAAAACCTATTTGGCAGTGTTGCTCGTTCTGGTTACTCAATGAAACTGTTTGAGGCGGTAGTCGGAGAAGTAGAAGAGCAGTTTAACTACCCAATTCAGTCTGTGGATCCCTATGGAAAGCTAGCGCTTCGTGAGTCTCAGACGATCATTGTTCATGATGAGCAAGACAAGTTTACTAAGTTTGATGTCTCTCAGCGTGCAGCTAATGAAATGGATCGTGTCACCTTAATCGCGACTCAAGGTCAAGGCCACGGACGAGTGATGAAGTGCCCGCAAGTGTTCGAGAGCTTTGATAACTTGATTGGCTAAGTTTAACGAATCAAGCAAGTAGAACGCCAATTAAGAAAACAAACACTAAAAAGGCCAACCAGACATTATCTGGTTGGCCTTTGCTTTTAGGTGTTTAGTCGACGCTTAGTTAGCGTTTATCAAAACCCTATTTTTAGTTTGCACAGTTTGCTGGACCGATCTCTTTCCACACGCCCCATTGGCCTGTCGTTGTTGGATCTTCACCTGTTGTCCACCACTTCGCTTCCCAAACTTTACCGCCTTGAGTCACTTGGTCGCCGCCAGTGTATACCGCGCCTGAATCCCAAGCGTTAGTACACGTACCGCCGCCTGTGGTTTTCTTCAGGACTTTCACTGAAGTAGCCGCGACTGATGTATCTGTACCATCACTCACTGTCACAGAGAAGTTCAGTACCGTGTCTTGCGTGTATTCCGCCGCCACAAAGCTTACTGAAGCGCCTTGAACTGTTGCATCAATACCAGCAGGTACATCCCATGTGAAGGTCAGTGTGTCTTGGTCTGCATCGCTCGAAGCCGAAGCATCAACCACGACTACATCACCCGCATTCACTTCAGTCGGAGCCGTAACCACAGCTACTGGAGCGGTATTAACTGGACCTGTGTCTTTAGGGTTTACCGTTACCACAACGGTGTCGGTGGACGTAGCACCTTCGTTGTCAGTCACGGTTAGGCTAAAGGTCAGTGTTTCTTGTTGTGCTACTTCAACCACATCGAAGCTTGCAACAGCCGCATTCGCGTTGGCCAGAGTTACGGCTGTTCCGCTTACTTGTGACCAAGCATAGCTCGCAATCGTACCGTCGCTGTCTTTTGAAGTGCTACCGTCTAGAGAGACAGACGCTGGGCCTTCAACTGATTTGTCTGCGCCCGCTGCTGCGGTTGGTTTACGGTTTACAGGGTCAGTAGTTCCACCTGCTAGACCTTCATGCATCGCATTCAGAATATCGCCGTTATCCGCATCAATTTCCCAAGAGAATAGACCCGCAAGGCCAAGGCTACGAACGTATGCGCCTTTTGCTTTCACTGAGCGGTCATCATCAAATGTGATCAACTTGCCTGAAGTACGGTTCCAAACGTAAGGCGCTTCTGCCATTTCGTCGTAGCCATATTCAAAGCCGTTGATGCCTTGGTTGTTTGCACCAAGCATGTTCGCTTTTATGCCTTTGTAGTCAATAACGCCATCTTCCCATACGCCTTGCGCAGAGCTGCCGGTTAGTTTGCCATTACCCACGCCTGTCATTGGATCGCTAGGATCTGAAAGTGATGACGGTAATACGCCCTCCCAACCACGACCGTACATTGCTGTACCAACCACAAGTTTGTTCGCTGGAACGCCTTGCGCAAGAAGCAATTGGATGCCGTTGTCTGTAGTGTAGGCTGGGCCTGTGTACTGTTCGCCATTTTCATCTAGCCCTGTACCATCACATTGACCCGGGCGCATGAAGTTACCGCAGTTCAGTGCTGTTTGGTGGCCTAACACGTTGTTCCAACCGCCGTAGAAGTCGTAAGTCATTGCGAAGATGTAATCCATGTATTGGATTGCTTCACCATAGTTCACGTCTTCGATCTTGTCGTGACCGACACCAATCGCAGAAGTTAGCTCGTAAGTACGACCGTTTTCCGCTTCTAGTTGATCAAGCATAGTGCGAAGTTCTGCCATCAGTGCAATGTAAGCTGGGCCATCATTCACAGGGTCACCAAGGTCTGGCGCCGCACCGCCTCCACCAGGGAACTCCCAGTCGATATCTACACCATCGTAGAATTTCCACGTGTTAAGGAATTTCTTAACCGATGCAATGAAGGTGTCTCGGTTAGCTTTAGTTGTGAAGTCGAAGAATGGGTCAGACAGCGTCCAACCACCAATCGATGGAATGATCTTCAAATCAGGGTTACGCTGTTTTAGCGCCATCATCATCGCGTAGTTACCCTTGATAGGTGAGCTGTATTCGTGTCCTGCTTGAGGGAAACTCTTCTGGAAAGCCGCCCATGGGTCATGAATCACCACTTCGTAATCGTTAACGCCCTGACACGCTGTCATGAGTGCGTTGTAGCTGTTACCGCCTACTGATTTCACTGATTCGTTAGGACCACAAATTGGGATGAAGCCGTAAAGGATATGGGTCAAATTGTCAGCAGGTAGGTTATCGACTGTGTAATCACGGCCATAGATGCCCCACTCAACAAAGTAAGTACCGACTACCGTGTTTGGATCTGTGTTGTATGACTTGTTGTTCGGGTCCACATTCATCGCAAGCGGCGCTAAGTGTGAGCCATCGGTATCTGCGATTGTGATCTGAGCGGGTGCACTCTTGGCACAGCCTGTTTCGTCACATGCTTCAATTTCCATATCGAATAAGCCGCCTTGGCCGTATTCGAATGAAGCCGTGGTTTGGCTTCCAGTGATTGGGCCCGTCGCTACTTTAACGCCATCAAAGTAGATGTTGTACGTGTTTCCTGACGTTCCGCTCCATTGGTTGAACTTAACGTCGACTTTTGCTTTATCGTGATATTTAACCATCTGGTTGTAGCCAGAGGTGGTTTCCATCGCGAGTTCAATTTTAGAAAACTGTAGGTTGTTGGAACCGTACATATCAATGCTAGGTGCTGTTGGCGCGGCCAATGCCGTACCAGATAGCGCTAGAGCAATACTCGCAGCACAGGTGTTTATACGAATCATACTATTTCTCTCATTCCTTGAAGGTTTAGAACCAAGTGGTCCTAGAATAGGCTCCCGTCAGTTTTGAAGGAGCTTCCCCGTCAGTATTCGAGAGAGTTTTAATTTCATGACTGAAAATAAATCCGTTTTCGATGGACAACTAAAAAATTGTATCTTGTTACAATTCTGTTGCTTAATGAATGAGAGGCTGAGTCCATGTTTTATAAAATAAAACCGCACTCAGAAGGAAAGTCTCATAAGTGAAATTACACGACATGAAGTTATGAAAAAGTGCGGTAAGCTATTATTAAATATCGCAAACTGAAGCGGCATCACAATCTGAAGCACGTCATACCGGTGCTTGTAAGGGGCAGGGAGTATTGATGTAAGAGGGGTTACTAAACAAAGCGCTGTTGAAAGTATTATTTTTTGAATTGTTCAGCTAATACTGAGCGTCGTTGCTGCATGAGTCCTTGAGTATCACCCGCTACAGTATCTTCATACCCTTCTTTTATGAATTGTTTGGATGGTGTGTTCGGCACTAGCCGCTTTAAACGAGGTGAATTGTAGGTACCGCTAATGGTATAAATCGTTGGGCCTGAACCTGTATTGATCGTGACATCGTTACCATCAAAATCAAACGAGGTACTGATGAAACGATAGTTCATCATCACACCATCATCGGAAAGTGTAAGAATATCTGTTTTGTAAGGTGGAGCACCAATCTCGATCCATGTGCCATGGACGTTACTTGGGCTTACAGATTTTTGGTAGGCTTGGTAGCCAAAATAGCCGACGGAGAGGGCAATCATAAAGCCAGCCATTAAGAAGGCGTAGAGTAACGAATTGGCCAATATATCGCTGCTTTTCGTGGTATTTTTAGCCATTATCTCTTCATTTTAGTTACTCATACTGGTGATGATTCTATAAAATAAAACGATAGGTTGCAAAGGTTCTTATAAGAGTTAGAAGCAGGATCGAATGTTCTTTTGAATCAAACTGCCTCAGTGATTTTTTACCCACACATTCAGTCTTCATGCTTTGTTAAGGAATATTTACTTAGAATGATTAGGTTGTATACCCAATGCCACGCCTAAAATGATTTCATCTCGAACGAAATTTAACTTCGAAAGGTCAACAGATCCTAAGCTATATTCATTTATTTCTTGTAGGACAGTCTCGAATTGGTTAAAACAATTAGCACCTAAATTTACGCATAGGCTTATTCGTTGAGCCTAGTAATGCAATTTTGAGATAACAAGGAAGTACAATGATTAAAGAAAATACATACTTTGAAGGCGGTGTTAAGTCGTTAGCGTTTAACCAGTCTGGTGCTGATGTGAGTGTTGGTGTGATGGCCGCTGGTGAATACACATTCGGTACTGCAGCTCCGGAAAAGATGACTGTTGTTAAAGGTGCTTTAATTGTAAAGCGTGTTGGCGATGACGATTGGACGACATTCCAATCTGGTGAGTCTTTTGACGTTGCGGGTGACTCTTCATTCGATTTACAGGTTAAAGAAGCGACAGCTTACCTGTGTGAATACTTGTAGGAAGGCCTGAGTTCGTTCAACCAGAGTATCGTTTATCTATGGCTTAATAGAAAAAAACCACGCTCTAGGAGCGTGGTTAAATAAGTGATAATAACCGGCAGTGGATAGTGTCACTTGTTTTTACAGTCATCAAATGGATGACCAAATTGTTGTTCGTTGCAAAATCTCTTCAATCTTCAATCTTCAATCTTCAATCTTCAATCTTTAACTTCAATTCAAAGCTAAAAGCGCAAAGACGTCGTCAATTAGTAAGTCTCAAAAACGCCATTGTTGTAGTCC
Source organism: Vibrio sp. 10N.247.310.24 (assembly GCF_041467175.1). NCBI lineage: Bacteria > Pseudomonadati > Pseudomonadota > Gammaproteobacteria > Vibrionales > Vibrionaceae > Vibrio > Vibrio sp. 10N.247.310.24. Next base: position 29,000 of record NZ_JBFSUD010000034.1, on the reverse strand, counting down.
TGAATCGTCTGTTCAATTTCTTTCATCGAGTTCATGACAAACGGACCATAGTGCGCAACAGGTTCATTAATCGGCTCACCAGAAAAAATCAGTACACCTGAATCTTCTAAACTACTCAGAGACAGCAAGTCAGCTTTAGTGAGTAACGCAAGTTGACCTTGGTTGATGACTTTATCACCGATCTTAATACTGCCTCGGTACACGTAAGTCATGGCATTGTGATTAACATCTATCCCTAATGTTATTTTTTGCCCAGAATGAGATCGCCAATCCGCTACGCTTAACGGCACACCTGTTTGTTGCAGTGGGCCTTGCGTTCGTAAAGCCTCTACATCATGGTCAGCTAGGTTATGCAGTTCGAATACACCAGCAATAACTCTCAATAAACCATTTTGTTCACTTTGATGCTCCGCGATGCTTTCACTTTGGAAGTCGTGATATTGCGCTGGTTGCATTTTGTGTGTTGCAGGCTGGTTTATCCAAATCTGAAATCCATGAAGTACACCTTCTTCCATCATTGGCATTTCGCTGTGAATCACACCACGACCCGCGGCCATCCACTGTGCACCACCGCTGCGAAGCTCTCCAACATTCCCCATGTGATCTTTGTGCTGGAAGTGACCTTGCAGCATGTAAGTGAGCGTTTCTATCCCACGGTGAGGATGTGGAGGAAAGCCGCCAATATAATCTTTGCTTTCATCCGACTTAAGTTCATCAATCATTAAAAATGGAGAGAAACGCGTGTTATTGAAACCAGCGAGTCTTTGTATTTTTACGCCATCACCATCGGAGGTAGCGTGTGCTGCAATCACATGATCTACTGCTCTTACACTCGTCATTTTGAAATCCTCATAAACTTGAATAGCTGTAGTTTATGTAATTTGATTTAAAAAGAAGATGGCACAGTGTTGAGTGACTTATTCGAAAATTTTGAACAGGTAAGAATATGAAATTATGTCTATACTTGAATAGAGAGCAGACCGCCAAGGAGGCCGCTATGGCAGTACAGCAAAAACATGGCGAAAGGCAAGGTCGGATGGGCTTTGATAACGATTTTACAACGGAGCAAGGTCAGCGTTTTACAGAGGTTGCGAATAAAGCGGTTAAGCGCCGTGTTAGAAAGCACCAAGCAGATGGGCCTTTTATACACTCGGCCAAGCAAGCCGCTTTTAAAACCGTTGCTAAATCTAAGAACGAAAACCGAAATTTAGTACGACAAGTCGTATGGATTATTGTTATTGGCTTAGTGAGTTTATGGGCCATGTATATGGCAGGCTAGCGTGGACGCGTTTTTAATAACGTAACATTGCTCCCTTCGACCTTCGCTTCAAGACAACCTTCAAGCTCAGATGATTCCGATTCTGAGAAGGCGAGGTTCGTTGGTAGCTCTTCTATCAAGGTTGATACGGGATTATCGTGATAATAAGCGTATCGATTTTTTCCTGAATGTTTGGCAACATACATCGCTTTATCAGCACATCTCGTCAGCTCATGTAATTCTTGAGCATCTTGCGGGTACAACGAAACCCCAACACTGAGTGTCAATTCCTTGATTCTCTCGTTTGTCTGGCAACCACTTTCGAATAGCCCACAAATCCGATCTAAAATACCGTCTAGATCCTTGCGAGTTGGTACATCGTAGAGCATCAAAACAAACTCATCTCCAGCAAAGCGCGCAATCGAATAATCGTATTCATGACTTACCCTGTCTCTGGTTCGGATGTTGTTGCTCAAACGATTCGCAAAATGCTGCAAAACACTGTCTCCGACGTCGTGCCCGTAGCTATCATTAATGCCTTTAAAGTCATCTATGTCCAAAAAAACTAATGCAGTCAGTGAGCGTTCACTATCCACTGTCGCAAGTTTTTCTGTCGCCCAGCGTTCAAAGCTCCAACGGTTTGCCAAGCCTGTTAGTTGGTCTCTATAGGCCAGATCTTCAATCCCCTCTTTATATAGGCGTTGAATATAACTGACGGCTTTTGTGTAGTAATAAGCTGATGTGTGACATACCAAGCTCATTGTAAATAAGCTAAGAATAAACCGGTGTGAGCTGCTAAAAGGTAAAGAAAAGCTGCTAGGCATCGCTGTAATCAAGGTGCTGATAAATACACAAAATGAGGTACTGAATATAATGCCAATTCTGAAATCGTTTATGAAAATGACGGCAGCCAAAATCGGGTAGAGCCAGAGTGTCCGCTCGGGAATGGCGTGACTGTACAAGAATAGGATGACTCCTTGAACGAGCAGAACACCACTTAGAATCAATTCTGAATACTCAGCGGCAGTGACTTTTTTTACGTAAAATGCATTGGAGATAGCAATAAGTGCAAAACACAGTTCGAAAATTGACAGCGTGTAATGCTGACCTTGGAAGTAAGCCCAAGTGTAGAATGTGAATAACGCAGCGGCAGCCAGTGAAAAGGAGTGGACAATTTTTTGCTTGCGAGTGGATCGTATGTCCGCCATTTCTTCTAGGTGTCTGCCGACGAGCCTTTTCATGTGATTTGTGCCAAAGATTTTGATAATTGATGTTAATAGTAGATGAAATAAAAGTCATAGCAGAGTGTTAGTGACCTTTTTAGTGTGACTACTATCAAGGTTTCATATTTAAATGATGAGTGACTCACAATAAATAGTGATGCGCGTCACTAACGGTGCGGATGTATCCGAGAGTGAAACAATCAAGGTTCTAGTTGCAGGAAGTTACTTGGCTATTATCTACTTGCTTTCCAATGCGTTACTCAACATAGTTTGTAGATAGCTATTGTTTATAGATACCTAAATTTGATAGAGGCTCAGAATGTTAATTACCTTTAGTTGCAAGGCTCATGCTAGCGTCACGATGTTTGGTGAAGTCGGTCTTCAGTTCGTTAAGATGCTTGGACATAGTGGCACTATCCCAGGAGCAATTGATGCTTCAGAGGTTTCTCAAGCGTTAAGCAATTTGCGTGCTGCGATCGCCGCTGAGCAGAGCAAGCTGGTAGAGCAAGAAAATGCCGATGATGACAGTGAAGAAGCAGTTGTTGAAGCGCCTGTTAATATCGGTAGCCGAGCTTTCCCGTTAGTTGAACTATTGAAAGCGGCCATTAAAGACGAATGCGAAGTGATGTGGGAAGACGGTAGCGGTAAGCGATTGTAAGAGTATTTGAGCTCTTCGAATCAGAAAACAAACGTTTTCATAGGTTGACTAATAAATGCAAACTGAAACAATAAGTCGCATTTATAGAAGTGTGTTGATCTAAAGGAAATTTGATGAGCTCTTATTCTCACGTTCGCAGTTACGCCAGTTTATTCAGTGTCTTATCGTTGGCGGTTACGTCAGCTCCGAGTGCCGCTGATATATCAACAACGCCCGTCATTGGTGGCGTTTTTAGCTCCAGTGAAGTGTTGAAAAATCAGGTGCTTTCAAGCCTAAGTTATTCTGCCAAACTCACTCGTGATGCGGCTCTTTTCACGATTGGTGGCGTTACATTAGATGCGTATATTCTCGCTCTCCCTTTAGATGTCAAAACAAAAGCCAGAGTCGTTGCTCAGTTATCTAACCCGACGTACTCAATTCCTTTGGGTTATTTTCTCTATAGTTATTACGACCGCTATTCAGGCTTGGGCAGTGAAGATGTGTTCAAATCTTACTTGTCGACGGTTTATGATAAGCAGGCGCTAAAGGGCTTTGAACATAGCCTCTATCATGTTGGAGATAAGCCAACCTCAGAGCATCACGAGCCAGATACCTCGACTGAAGCAACGGGACATCATGAAGGTATTCGTATCGATGAACAGTTCATTGCTAACATGGTGGTTATCTACGATGCGTTATTCGAAATTGGTGTTTGGCAGGATATGGACACGCTCCCTGCGAATTACACATACTTAACCAATAGCCCTAAAGATCTAGCGATCATCGCTCAGATTCAACCGATCATCGTTGATTTGATCGGTAAAGCGGCATTGGGAATGGATGACGGCGACATGAAGTCTGCAATGTTGGCGATTGCAGAAGATGGTAAACCAGAAAACGCTGATAAGCCGAATAACAAAGCCCAAGCTCTTACCATCACTCTCATTGATTTTGTGCGCTTAAACTTGCTTAAAGCTTACCGACAGTTTGTGTTTAAAGAAGAACGTGCAGAAGCGCTCGATGAGTGGATGCAGCAAGCGTTCAGTGACCAGCCTGATGCGCTCATTCAATTCTTAGAATCCCAACAGAACAAACGTTTTTCGGTCCAGGTGACCGTCGATGGTTTACAGCAAGGATTGATTGAGGGGTTGGTCGATCAAGATTCACCTTTCATTTCGGTTGCTTATCAGAACCATAAAAACCGAGCGCAATATAAACCTCAGTTAGAAACGGTGATTGAACCTGAACATCAACAGCAGGTGAGGTTCATGGAAGTTCTGTCTGAACAAACCTACCGTGATCCGAATTATCTTCCGTTCTTCAAAAATCTCTATCAAGAGCATCGAGACAATATTAGCCGAGTGGGTATCTCTTCAACTCCAACAATCAGCGTACGTAATCTACCGATCATCAAAACGGGCGCAAAAGTGTCTGGTAACGGTGGTACGGGTATCCCTAATTTCCACTTTGTTGACCGAGAGATCGACCGAGCTTATTACTTCTTCGGCAATGATGCCCTGCAGTTGGATGTGTTGATGGCAAACAACAAGGTGCAGACCATGTTTGATCGCCTTGATTACCTGAAAACGCTGAACTGCAACGCTCAATATGATTGGAATGCTCATACTACTTACGACGGGCTAGTAAACCTAGGTTTGGGTGAGTCACTGCGTGATTATGGTGAGAAACGCTGCGTGAAAGAGCTTCAAGAACGTTCAGAAGTCGAAGTGGTTTTGCAAGAAAAGCGTCAAGCCTTGATTGAAGATATTGAAGCGTATCAGTCTATATCTGGCTTTGATTTTTTCACTAAGTTTTCAAAGAGAGCTCTGGTAAAACAGTCGATCACTCAGTTTGCCGAGTTAGATGGAAAAGGGATGCCAGACTACACCTTGGTGTATAACCCATGGCCGGATCACTTCGCACACTTTACCGGTCCTTTTAGTGACGAAATTCTGATGCCGACTGGAGAGCTTAACCGACTGGACTATTGGATTCGCCAGATTGAAGCGACCTACCGCAGTGCAGGCGTTTACGATAAAACGCTATGGGGAATGGCAGGGGATCATGGTTTAACGCCGGTGTTCTACGCGCTCAATCCCGAAAAGCAGGTATTTGAAGGCTTACAAGCAGAGCTAGAGTATCCAATTGTGGTTAAGAAGATATCTTCAGACGAGGGTGAAGGGCCTAAAATCACCAATGCTCTAAGCTACCCAAGCTCGAAGGAATTGGATGTGGTGGTCGCCTCTACTGCTGGTGGTAACTTCATGATGGACTTCTTTAATTCGGCTCAAGGGTGGCAGGTTCAGCCTGTTTACCAAGAACTCACGCAGTGGTCTCCGATTGCAGCGTCAGCTGGTCAGAATATCGACATCATTAATCAGATAGCGCAACGCTTGCCTGAAAGTCTTGATTATATGGTCGTAAGAGAAAGCACATGTGATCAACAACGTTGTGCTGTTCGTGTGATTGGCAATCGTGATTTAAAACGGGTTGATGAATTGATCACACGTGAAGGTGACAAGCTTTTCTATGAGTCATTGGAAGACAACCGAGCGCCGATTTTGCTCAATACGCAAAGGTTAAATCCATACCTAGCATCACCAAGCGAAGCTGATTTTTCACAATATTCTCAATTGGTCGACAAGTGTATTAACCGAGCGGTTAAAGCGGATGTGACAACGTGGTGTAGCAGTACTGAGTGGACTTCATTAACGCAACCAACACCTCGACCAGATTCAGTGAATCAACTGGCTAATATCTACCTTGAAGATAGGGCTGGCACGGTTAACTTGTTCCCTAAAGCGGGAATTGGTTATAACACTAAGGTGCCGGGTCGTCATGCTGGTGAGGATTACTTAGAGAAAGATGCCTTCATCGGATTCTGGGGAGCGCCAATTGGCGATAAGTCTCAGCAATTGAAAATCGAAGCTAACGGATCTTTAGCGCCAACGCTGTTTGAGTATTTGACCGGAGAACCTGTGGTCGAAGGCGAGAACGGTTGGGGGTTTCCGTCGTTGCTGAATAAGTTGGGTGTGTCTAAGAATAATTAAACTCTATTATTTATCGTTTAGGTTACGATACCGTAAAGCGAATCTAATGTGGCTTTTATTAGCCACTTTAGACTTCAATCAACTGCTCAATACAATCGATGTTTAGTTTGCTTGGGGCACCTATTAAATACCTTAACTAACGACACCTTTCCAATACCTCTTCACGGCATAACACATTTTAAATAAAGTGATGCTGTTCACGCTTTCTTGACTCCCAATTCTGAACTAAGAATTTTTCCTAGTTATTCTAAGACCCTCTCTCATGCGGTCGCTTTTTAGACTCCTTATTATTTCATCATCGAATTGCAAAGAGTGCATGGTCAGTAATGTTCCGTGCAGACCTCATCAATAATAAGAGAGTTCACAATGTTAAAGTTCCTAGATCAGGTTAGAAAACCGACGCTGGATCTTCCGGTCGAAACTAGAAGAAAAATGTGGTTTAAACCATTCCTACAATCGTACCTAGTCGTATTCATTGGCTATTTGACCATGTATTTAATCCGTAAGAACTTCAATGTCGCGCAAAACGACATGATTTCTACTTATGGATTATCAATGACCGATCTAGGTCTTATTGGTCTTGGCTTTTCAATTACTTATGGTATTGGTAAAACGGTTGTTTCCTACTACGCGGATGGCAAAAACACCAAGCAGTTCCTGCCATTCATGCTTATCCTATCTGGCCTTGCCATGTTGGGCTTTAGCTTCAGCTTGGGTGGAGGCAGCGCTAGCTTATTCATGATGGTTGCCTTCTACGCATTGAGTGGTTTCTTTCAAAGTACCGGTGGTCCTTCAAGTTATTCGACTATTACTAAATGGACGCCTCGTAATAAGCGTGGGTCGTATTTAGGTCTTTGGAACATGTCACACAACGTAGGTGGTGCAGGTGCTGCTGGTGTAGCGATGTTTGGCGCTAACTACTTTTTTGATGGCAACGTAATTGGTATGTTCGTGTTCCCATCGATCATCGCGATTGTGGTTGGTTTTATTGGGATGCGTTTTGGTAACGACTCTCCAGAAGCATACGGTTTAGGTACAGTTGAAGAGTTGTTTGACGAAGAAATCAGCGAAGAAGATACTATTGCTGAAGAAAATCAAATGACTAAGAAAGAGATCTTTGTTGAATATATCCTTAAAAACAAAGTGATCTGGTTACTCTGCTTCGCGAATATCTTTTTGTACATTGTTCGTATCGGTATCGATCAATGGTCTACAGTTTATGCGTATCAAGAGTTAGGTCTATCAAAAGAAACGGCTATTTCAGGCTTTACTCTGTTTGAAGTTGGCGCTCTGGTCGGTACATTAATGTGGGGTTATTTATCAGACCTTGCTAACGGACGTCGTGCTTTAGTTGCTTGTGTATCGCTTGGACTGATTATTGTATCTCTAGAGTTTTATCAGCATGCAACGAGCGAGTTCATGTACCTAGCATCACTATTCGTACTTGGCTTCCTAGTATTCGGTCCTCAACTGTTGATTGGTGTTGCTGCGGTAGGTTTTGTTCCTAAGAAAGCAATCAGTGTGGCTGATGGCGTGAAAGGCACATTTGCTTACCTAATTGGTGACAGTTTTGCCAAACTTGGCCTAGGCATGATTGCAGACGGAACGCCTATTTTCGGCTTAACAGGTTGGAAAGGGACATTTGCAGCACTCGATACTTCTGCTGCCATTTGTATTGTTTTACTGTTGTTCGTTGCTATTGCGGAAGAGAAGAAGATTCGTCACGCGAAGAAGATGCACCTAGCGGCTCAAAACGCGTAGCTTGTCTGAGTACTTGTTCTCGCAAAGATAGTTTCGGGTAGATAGTTTCACGTGCTTTATTGGTTTAAAGCACGTGAGATCATACCAATCGTTAGTTCGATTCAGTATCATCTCTACCAATAAACTTAATTTTAGATAGCTCCTGTTGGGGCTATTTTTCTTTCTCACTCTTAATTTTGGTTAATATCATGATTAATGTTGCGCTTGTTGATGACCACGTCATTGTTCGATCTGGCTTCGCTCAATTACTCAGTCTTGAAACTGATATAACGGTCGTGGGGGAGTTTAACTCTGCGGCAGAAGCGCGCCTCGGACTGCCAAGTTGTCACCCTGATGTCGTTATCTTGGATATTTCAATGCAAGATGAAAGTGGCCTGAGCTTATTGGAAGAGATTCCATCTGGCATTGCTAGTATTATGTTGAGCGTACATGACTCTCCGGCGATGGTTGAAAAGTCATTAGAGTTAGGAGCTAAAGGTTATCTCAGTAAACGCTGTAGCCCTGATGAGTTAATTCAGGCCGTACACACGAGCGCAAATGGCGGCTGCTACCTTACGCCAGATATCGCCATAAAACTTGCGACACCAATGAAGAATAAAGCCTCGTTAAATCAGCTCACCCGCAGGGAAAGCGAAGTGTGCCAGTTATTGGCGACAGGGCTCGACGTGAAATCTATTGCTGTCGAGTTAGGGGTTAGCCATAAAACGGTACATGTGCACCGTGCCAATGCCATGGACAAACTCAATGTTAAGAACAACGTTGAGTTAGCTAAATTGTTCGCTCAAGACCAGTACTAATGCGTTCTTATCTAGCCACCTCCTTATGCGGGGTTTTTATGGCTGGCTGTGCATGGTTCTGTTTATGGGTTATTGCCTTCTATTTCATTAATGACCCTGAGTTAGCCATTCTGCTTTTCCCATTCTCACTCCGGTTAGGAATGACGCTGCACACTCGCACTCACTATTGGCCTGCTATCTATATTGCAGAGTGGGGGCTCGCGATTGCCCTCGCTCTCCTACTTGATGAACCTCAATGGCTGACGATACTAATCGCCAGTGGACTAAGTATTCCAGCCACTCTAATTGCCAAACGTTATTATTCTGGTGACCTGAATCGTCACTTGTTGGTGATGGCGAGCTTAATCATGGTCACAGCACTCATCAATGTTGCCGCGGTCAGTTCTCATGTTCCGGCTGTTTACATGGTGTGGTTGGTGAGCATCACGGGTGGTTTGATGTTAGTGCCGATGTGTTATCTGGTATGGAATTACCTATTCCAAAATAAGTGGGCGCCACTGAGCTCTTACTTAATCAACAATGTCATTGAGTTCAAAATCCGTCACATCGCTTTATATAGCCTCTTGTTGGTCGTCAGTATTTTGATACAAACCAGTTTGCCAGATGAGCTAAGGCGCTTCGCCCCGTTCTGTATGGCTATCCCTATTATCTTGCTCGCCGTTCGTTATGGATGGCAAGGCGCCTTGCTCGCTACCCTGCTAAATAGCGTCGCGTTGATTGCAGCCCACAGTGGCACGTCCAAACTCGAAATTACTGATTTACTCTTGTCTCTTTCCGCTCAGACCATCACAGGTATTTTGCTTGGTTTAGCTGTTCAAAAACAAAAAGATCTCAACTCGAAATTACGCAGTGAGCTCTCTAGGAATCAAAACCTTTCCCGTCAGCTAATCACGGCTGAAGAATCGGTTCGTCGTGATATTGCCCGTGAGTTACATGATGAGATAGGCCAGAACATCACGGCAATTCGGACTCAAGCGAGCATTATCAAACGTGTCGATGCGGCTGAAATGAGCGTTCGCTGTGCTGGTACGATTGAATCATTGTCGTTGAATGTTTATGACACCACCAAGCGTTTGCTAACAAAGCTAAGACCAAAAATGTTGGACGACCTTGACCTGAAGGACTCCGTTGAACAGCTCATACGGGAAATGGAGTTTTCAGATCACGGCGTTGATATCCAGCTAAATTGGCACGGTGACTACTCATGTTTGAGTGACACGCTCAAGGTTACTCTCTTCCGACTGTGCCAAGAGTCTTTAAACAATGCCCACAAATATGCTGAAGCAAGTGAAATTAGAATAGAACTGATTCTAGATGATCAAGCTTATCTTCGAATTACAGACAATGGTGTTGGTTTTACAGCGCAGGATCTTCTCAAAGGAATGGGTGTTCGTGGTATGCAAGAGCGTGTTCAGGCGCTCGGTGGCAAGATGGCAATCAACGCTAATGACTCTTCTTCGGGTACTAATATCAGCGTTACATTACCTAAAGTGTGAGAACGAATATGTTTGGATTTCTGCGCTCAACAACGTCAAAAAGTCATACTCTAAGCGATGATGAGATCAATCAGCGTTATCGTTATTGGCGTCTTCACATCATGATAGGAATGTATGTCGGCTATGCAGGTTTTTACTTCACTCGTAAAACCTTTAATTATGCCGCGCCAGCCATGATCACCGATCTTGGCTTAGACAAAGGCGATATCGGCTTGATTGGCACGCTCTTTTATCTTTCTTACGGCTTATCTAAGTTTATTTCAGGCACCATATCGGATCGGTCGAACCCGCGTTACTTCATGGGGCTCGGCCTAATCGCGACAGGCTTGATCAATATCGCGTTTGGTTTTTCTAGTTCGTTGGCGGCTTTTATATCGCTTTGGGTGCTTAATGCATGGTTCCAAGGCTGGGGCTGGCCATCGTGTTCCAAGTTATTGACGACCTGGTATTCTCGCTCCGAAAGAGGCTTTCGCTGGGCTATATGGAATACAGCACACAACGTTGGTGGGGCATTGATTCCTATTCTCGTCGGCTATCTAACTCTCCAATACAGTTGGCGAACTGGGTTTATATGGCCGGGTGTGATTGGTGTTTTTATTGGTCTTATCGTCTGTTTGCGCTTACGTGATAAGCCCACGACCATGGGGCTTCCGACGGTAGGGAAGTGGCGCAATGACCATCTAGAATTGGCGCAAGAGAGCCATGGGCAAGGGTTAAGCTATCGAGAGATCCTGAAAGCCTATGTGTTCAGCAATAAGTACATTTGGCTGCTCGCCTTTAGCTATGTGTTGGTTTACATCGTAAGAACGGCAGTTAACGACTGGGGCAATTTATATCTCACCGAAGAGCACGATTATAGTTTGATAAACGCCAACGCTGCGTTGTCTCTGTTTGAGATTGGCGGTTTCGTTGGTTCACTTGTTGCTGGATGGGGATCGGATAGGCTGTTTGGTGGTAACCGTGGTCCCATGAATATCCTGTTCGCGATTGGTATCTTCCTCTCAGTATCCGCTTTATGGCTTATGCCTCTAACCAACTTTGTGTTTCAAGCGGCTGGGCTGTTTTGTGTAGGCTTTTTTGTGTTTGGCCCTCAAATGCTAATAGGTATGGCTGCCGCGGAATGCTCACATAAAGACTCCGCAGGAGCTGCGACAGGCTTTGTTGGCTTATTTGCCTATATGGGTGCTGCACTTTCTGGCTACCCATTAGCGCTCGTTCTAGAAACTTATGGCTGGAGTGGGTTCTTCATTACCATCTCGACTTGTGCGGCCGTTATTGGCTTGCTGCTACTGCCTTTCTTACAAGCTCAATCGCCTCAGAAAAGTGCAGAGGTTCGCTCTGGCTTTTAAGGGATTTCTTCGTAAATAAGATAGCTGCTAATGGTCCTCTGGTTATTATGCAGCTACCCTATCTTCAGCTTTTTTTTACGTAGCATTCAAATGTGACTCTTTTCACGCTTTTCATGGTTCTCACCTGTTTCTAAGAATTTTTCCTATTGCGTCTAAGACCTCATCTCATGTGGGTTCTAGCTGCTCTCTGTAGTCTTTCTAATTATTTACGTTATTAGAAATCAGCTCTCTGAATTGTGTTCAAAGGGCTCACTACGGAAAACGCCATGTCACTCAGCCACTTCTCAGAACACTCATTTTTCCCAATGGAAAACACCATCCAAAATTATGCATGGGGGAGTATTTCTTCGATACGTGAACTGTTTGGCTTTAAGAATGAGTCACAAGAGCCGCAAGCGGAAGTTTGGATGGGAGCGCATCCAAAAGGTTGCTCAATGGTTAAGCTTGACCAACATTTGGTGCCTCTCTCTGAGCTGATTAACAAGAATAAACCCGCTTATTTATCTACTGATATTGCGCAGGAGTTCGGTGAACTGCCGTTCTTGTTTAAGATCTTGGCAGCAGAAAAAGCGCTATCGGTCCAGGTCCACCCAAACAAGCACCAAGCCGAGTTAGGCTTTGCGAGAGAGGAGCAAGCAGGAATCCCTCTGACTGCAGGGCATCGTAATTATAAAGACTCTAACCATAAACCTGAATTGGTTTACGCGATCACTGAGTACCAAGCGATGAATGGCTTTCGAGAATTTAATGAAATATTAGGTTTGTTCAGAAGATTAGACTCTAGCGTGCTCGCTGGCTTGATTGAAGAGTTTGGGACCCACCTTGACTCTCTAGGTTTAGAAGCGTTTTTCCGTGATCTATTAACGCTTAATGACCAATGTAAACATCAAGCACTAGAGCAACTTCTGACTTACGCAGAGGCTCACCAAGATCAAACAGAATTTGCATTGATCATTGAACTTAGCCATCAGTACCCGAACGATATCGGTCTGTTTTGTGTTCTGCTGCTTAACTTGATCACACTAAAGCCAGGTGAAGCGATGTATTTGAATGCGAACACTCCGCACGCTTACATTAAAGGTACCGGGCTTGAGATTATGGCAAATTCAGACAACGTGCTACGAGCAGGTTTAACGCCAAAACACATTGATGTCGCTGAGTTAGTCGCCTGCACAAAATTCACGCCAATTCCGTTCGAAGGCTTGTTGTTAGAGCCATCAAAACTGGGTAAATGTGATTGTTATGATATCCCGGTCAGTGACTTCAATTTCAATATCTTTCATCGTCCTCATCAAGAAGAAGTTATCACAAGTGGCGCTGAAATTTTAATGGCAATAGATGATGACCTAGTGCTAATGAGTCAGAAAGGCGAGCACTTAACCCTCACCAAAGGGCAATCGGTATTTATCCCAGCCTATATTGGTCACTACGAATTGAGCAGCAACGGCCGAGTGGCTAGGGCGTTTAATTAGCGAAGTCGCTTCTAGTTTAAATAGAGAGTCATCCCCACGAAATTAGTATCACTATCATCAACAATTTGGTAGCCAAGCGCCTGATAAAAACTGATGGCGCGGGTGTTACTTCTAAAGCTCGACAGAGTGACTTGGTTTCGTTGTTCTTGATGGGCTTTTTCGTGGATGAGTGACATGACTTTTTTACCAAGAGACTGACCTTGGTATTGAGGGGAAATGATCAGCAGATGAATATGGTATGCGTTGTCATAAGGCTTAAAGCAGACTAGTCCTACTTTCTCATTTTCGCTATATATCCAATGAAACCAAGAGGGATGATAATCATTGATTAGGCGTTGACGTTGGAAGTCGTCGTCCCATCCGAAAACGTTATCTACGTGTATGAAAAGACCTTGTTTAACACACGTAAACAGTTCTTCGAATTCAGAATTTGAAACGAGCTGGAGTTGTATATTCTCTTCTTGTCTTGCCACTTTGCTTTCTTCCTTATCAAACGCCTTTGAATAAGCAAACAGTAACATAATTGAAGAAGCCGAATTAGCTTAGAATTGCGATGTGATGAAACCAAAAAGCCATGCGTGATGCATGGCTTAGAATAAAGTCTTGGACTGATTTTTCTATACGATCTTAAGTGCGTGGTGGCGCGTGAGCTGTTTGTGTAGCGAGTCTTTTAGCGCCATGCGTTCAACTTTGAGGTTGTGCATGCTGTCGTCATCGATAGGGCTGCCAGAGATTTCTAGCTGACGGATGTCGTAGTCGAGTTGGTGGTATTTCTGCATGTCTGCTTTGAATTTTTCGTCGTCGTGGTTGAGCTGAACAATGTCTAATTTAAGATCTGGGAAATCTAAGATAAAGGCATGGTTTTCATTGAGCATTGGCACTTCCTCTCTAGTCGGATTTTTAGGGCGTGTTGATCTTTCGAGCTTGTTTTTGCGGCGAATTGCTGGGTATTTCTACAAGGCAGAGGCTTTGATGTGTAGCTAGCCTACATGAGAGGCCGATAACGTAGTAGAAATAACCAGCAAACGCTGCCCGAAGGGTTCGGCTAAAAGCGTTTTACTCTTTGTTAAGGGAGATTTGCTTAGAATGACTAGGCTACTTCTCCCTCGCCGCGATTAAAACGCTTTTATCTCGAACAAAATCCAACCGCGGAAGGTCAACACGCCCTGACAGTATAGAAGCAATTTATCGAAAGAAATGTGGTTCAAAACACAAAGCCGTAAAGCGATCAAAAAAGGGCACAAACTCGAGAAATCATCTTCGAACTTGCGCCCTTTTTTGTGTATATAGCTAACTATTTATAGTTATATGTTTAGAACTATGTGTGTTGAAAGCAGAAAGCTTACTTTGCTTTCTTACCAGAGCGTTGCTGCTCTTTGTGTGCAAGCTTTTCTTTCTTACGTTGATCGATAAGGTGAGCGGCTTCGCCACCTACGTGGGTTTCACCACGGGCATTCGACAGTTGAACTTGCTTTTCACGTTCGCGGAAACGGGCTTTCTGCTCGTCGCTGTGCTTATCAATACACTTAGGGCAGCTTACGCCTTTCTCGAAGTGCTCAGAGGCTTTGTCTTCGTCAGTGATTGGCAGACGACACGCGTTACACACATCGTAACCGCTCTTTTCTAGTTGGTGGTTTACTGCAACACGACCATCAAATACGTAGCAGTCGCCTTCCCACATGCTCTCTTCTTCAGGTACTTCTTCTAAGTACTTAAGAATGCCGCCTTCAAGGTGGTAAACCTCATCAAAGCCTTGCTCTTTCATGTAGGCCGTTGATTTTTCGCAACGAATACCGCCAGTACAGAACATCGCGACTTTTTTGTGTTTCTTAGGATCGAGATTTTCTTCAACGTATTGAGGGAATTCACGGAAGGTTTCTGTGTTTGGGTTTACAGCATTTTTGAATGTACCGATATCGACTTCGTAGTCGTTGCGAGTATCAACCAGAATTACATCAGGGTCAGAAATCAGAGCGTTCCATTCGTTTGGTTTCACGTAAGTGCCGACAACGTGGCGTGGGTCGATACCCTCAACGCCCATGGTTACGATCTCTTTCTTAAGCTTAACTTTGGTGCGGTTGAATGGTTGTTCTTCGTTGAACGACTCTTTGTAAACAACATCAGCCAAACGAGAATCTTGTTTGAACCATTTAAGAAGAGCGTCGATAGATTCGCGCTTACCTGCAACGGTGCCGTTGATACCTTCACTCGCAAGTAGCAAAGTACCGCGGATTTGGTTGGCTTCTAACACGTCAGTGAGTGGCTGGCGAATTTCTTGGTAATCATCAAGTGCTACGAATTTATACAGAGCACATACAACATATTGAGACATGGTTTTTCCTTTCTGCGAGCTGGAACGTAAATCCAGAGCGGTCGCCTTTTATGATACATACTGAGTTTGATTTACTCAGGTTTGCCCATATTGGCTTATTAAAATCCGCCGCAGTATAACCAAGCCAAGGAAGGACAAAAACCAACCAAAAGTAGGGCTATTTAGCATTATTGCCAGTGTGGTTTTAGGTGTGTGGAGGTGGTAGCTATTTGATAAGCAGTTTTAGCTCAGATAAGTAGTGATATCTTGTTGTTTATTGAATATTTGGCTACGAACTTATGTTGTATCTCATTTCAATGAGCTGGTGTTCCCCGACGATTTCTACTTCACGAATGAACTCAAAGCCAAACTTTTCATAGTAATTCTTTAGGTATTGATGAGCGTGGATTTCAATTACTTTAGCACCATGTTCAGAGGCATGTTTTAGAAGTGCCATAACAATTTCAGATGCGATACCAGATCCTCGATAAGGCTGTAGAACAGCAACACGCGCCATAGTTGAGCGTCCTGATTCATCAATGTGCAAGCGTGCAGTCGCGACTAAATTATCTTCATCGGTGATGAGTGCATGATGTGAGACAGGATCGAGCCCATCAAGATCCAATATCTGCGGTATGCCTTGTTCAACAAGGAAGACTTGATGACGAATGGATTGTGCTTTCATTATCAATTCAGGGTTGTTACCAATCACCACTTCCATTTATTGCTCCATGCTGTCTAACTAATGCTTTGAAAACACTCTATTTGAGAGGCTGTTCGTTTGTGACTTGCCTTTAAACTAAGGCTTTTGAATAGCTACTTGTCTCTATATCAATGATCTCTACGGTCAGCGAAGCATTGGATAGTGGAAGAGTCAGTAATTGATCCAAAATGGACTTGGAGAGCATCGTTTTAATGCTTTCGTTACGCCCAGACAAAATACGCACAGAGACATGCACGAAGTCTTCTTTTACTTCACCAGTTTGGTAATGCTGGTAGGCAAGGCTGCGTACTTTGATGTCTTCTCCTGTTGGTGAGAACAACTGAGATTCCATCGCGCCGAGAAACACTTTCTGATTGATTTGCTGACCATCAATAGTGGATGAGTGTTCGATAATACAATGAGGCAAAGTGAAGTCCTTTCTGTGTTTTATAGCGACCTAAAATTAAGGCCAATGTGACTCTCTTGTTGAGAATGACATTGGCCCTTAATGCTAATTCGTTGCGGCTTTCTCGGCAATAAGCCGATCAGGCTATCACCAAAGCGTTCAGTATCGTCAGCGATTACGCTTGGTTAAGTACTTCCGCTAAGCGTTTCACCGCTTCTGTTAATTCTTCTGGGTTGGCGTTAGTGAAGTTTAGGCGCAGTGCGGCTTTTGCTTCATCGGCCTTTGGATAGAATACTGGGCTTGGTACTACCGCGACGCCATTCGATAGCAAAGTCTTAGCTAATTCGAAGGTATCGCACTCTGGGATTTCTACCCAAATGAACATTCCGCCATCAACGGATTTTAATACGCAGTCAGCAGGCAGCTGTTTCTCTAGTTCTGAAAACAACACTTCATAACGAGACTTGTACAGTGTGCGAATGTTTTCCATATGTACGTTGAAGTCTTCATGTTTCAGAAGACCGACAAGCAGCGCTTGCATGGGTACACTTGAGTGCAAGTCAGCGCCTTGTTTCACTTTGATCAGTGGCTCAAGGTAGCTGCGTTTGCCTGTTACCGCGCCAATACGTAGGCCTGGCGATGCAATCTTAGAGAATGAACGAAGAACGATAGAGTTATCAGGGCAGAACGAAGAAACCAATGGCAGTTCCGTACCAGTGAAACGTAGCTCACGGTATGGTGCATCTTCAATGAAGGCTACGTTGTATTTGATACACAGCTCAGCCACTTTTTGACGAGTTTCTGTTGCCCAGCACACACCGGTTGGGTTGTGGAAATCAGGCACGGCATAGAACATTTTTGGCGCTTGCTCGGCAAAGCATGTTTCCAGTTCATCTAGGTTCGGGCCAAATTCAGTTTGAGACACGGTAGCGATGTTTGCTTGAACTAGGCCAAACACCTGCATCGCACCTAAGTAGCTTGGCGCTTCCATCACAACCACATCACCCGGGTCAACATACGCACGAGCAATCAAATCCAAACCTTGCTGAGAACCGGTACAGATCATGGCCGTGTGTGACTCTGGCAATTGGTAGCTTTGTGTTAGGTGATCAAGCAACGGGCCATAACCTGCGGTCGAACCGTATTGGAAAACTTCAGGCATGTTCGCTAGGTTTTCTAGCGTAGGCTTCATTAAATCGATAGGGAATGTTTTCGCATCGGGTAAACCACCGGCCAACGAAATAACATTTGGATCGCTTGCGGCTGCGAGGATCTCTCGAATGTATGAAGATTGAATCTGTTGTAATGACTGTGCGATTTCCATGTGTTGTGTCTCGTCGTTTATCGTTTTTATTCTATCGCTTGATATTACACGGCAATTGTAAAAACTGGCGTGTCCGTTTATGCTCTTAAACATGTCCATTTATGCTATTTGAACGATGTCACGACAACACATATCCCGAATCAATGATGTTTTGTTCCATATTCACCAAGACATCAGTCAGCCTTTGTCGGCAAAAGCGCTCTCTGAGATTGCTGCGTATTCAGAGCAACACTTTCATCGCACGTTCAAAAGTGTGGTTGGGGAGTCGTTGCATCAATACATTCGACGCACTCGAATGGAGTATGCGGCTAATCAATTGATGTTCGATACCAGCTCGTCTGTGGTTGAGATCGCCCATAAATGTGGCTTTAGCTCTGTGTCTTCGTTTAGCCGAGCATTTAAAGCGACCTTTAATATGTCGCCCGGAGAATGGCGTAAGCATGATTTACAGATTGCAGAGAAACCTTACCTGAAAGATCCCGAAGTGGCGGCAGGCTATTTGAATGTGTCGCAGCGGGAGTTGCCGGAACCTAAAATTGTTGAAGTATCAGACCGAATGGCAGCTTATGTTCGACATACTGGCTATAACCGATCCATTCGCAATGCTTGGTTGATATTGAAAGCATGGGCGAACTCCGAACAGCGTGATTTTTCGAGTCAATTCGGCTTGCATCACTCTAACCCTGCTTGGGTTGAAATGGATCAGTGTCGTTATGTAGCGTGCATCGCGATAGATGAGCCGATCAAGTATCGAGGTGTCGTGAACCAGATGGTGATTCCAGGCGGTTTGCATGCCGTATTTCGACTTAATGGTCGTTATGGTGAGCTGCTACCACAGATCAGTATGGTATTGGAAAAATGGTTACCGGCTTCTGGTTTCAAACAGCGCTCGACTCCTGCGTATGTGCATTATCATCGGAACCATTTTCTCAATAGTGATGAGGTGTTTGAGCTTGATTTCTACCTCCCTGTGAGTTTTTACTGAGTCTTTATTAGGCTAACTAATGAATTGTATCGGTAACGTATTGTTGTGTTTTGTCGAGTGTGGCTTTACTCATTTGTTGTGGCTAATTTGCTCACTCAATGGCTGAAAGGCATCTTATGTTGATGATGTAATGAAGAGAAAGCTTGTTGATAATTTACCTCAGTAATTGATGACAACGTACGGATTAAGCGATAGCATTCCGTTCTAATTGCAAATAATTCTTAATATCACTCGCTAGAATATATGACCATTACCCATAAAGATTATCTGAAAATCGCCTTCCCCTTCATCATCTCAACGGTGACACAGCCTTTGTTAGGTGCGGTGGATACTGCTGTTATCGGCCAACTTGGCATTGCTGAATTGATTGGTGGCGTGGCGATCGGCACCATCATTATGAACACCATGTATTGGCTGTTTGGTTTTTTCCGTGTTAGTACCACGGGACAAAGTGCGATGGCACTGGGCAAAGGGAATCGTTCTGATTTAGCGGGCAGCTTGATGCGTCCGTTCGTGCTGTCTGGTTTGGTGGGTTTGATCTTTATCTTGATACAACCACTCATCTGGCAAGGCGCGATGTGGGTGATAGAACCTGAAGCGAAAGTGGCTGAGCACGCGCACATCTACTTCAGTATTTTGATTTATGGTGCACCTTTTGTACTGCTCAACTACACCATTATTGGTTGGTTAATGGGGCAGGCGAAAGCCAAAGAAGTTCTTTACACACAAGTGTTTGGTAACGTGTTGAATATTGTATTGGATGCGGTGTTTGTACTTTATTTCGACTTGGGTGTTGCGGGTGTGGCCTACGCAAGTTTGATTGCACAAGTCACTACTTTCGCTATTGGTATGACACTGGTGATTAAGACCAGCAATATCTCGATCTCTGAGTTCCTACAAGGTTCGAAGATGACTAAGAAAGACCTATCGACAATTATCTCTTCAAATACTGATCTCTTACTTCGTACCATCTGTATTTTAGTTTTCTTCAATATGATGGCGCGTACTGGTTCTAAACTGGGTGCCGATGTTCTGGCTGCTAACGCGATCTTGATGCAGGTGACCTTCATTGTCAGTTACATGTTTGACGGTATTGCCAATGCATCGAGTGTGTTCGCGGGTAAAGCGGTAGGTCAGAAAAATCCTTCAATGTTGGATCGTGTATTAAGACTTAACTTCCAATGGACGGCGAGCTTTATTGCCGTACTAACCTTCCTCACCTTGGTATTCAAAGACAGCATTGTCTTCTTGTTTACCGATATCCCAACGCTTGTCGCTCTATATCAAGAGATGGCTCCGTGGTTGATTGTGTTCCCGCTGGTGTCTGGCTTTGGCTTAACGGTTTACGGCATCTTTACCGGAACGGGTACCACGCGTCCGGTTAGGGACTCTAGCATCGCTACTTTGTTGGTTTTCTTAGCGGTACAGGCATTATCAATCAATATGTGGGGCAATCATGGTTTGTGGTTGGCGTTTACCTTGTTTTATCTTGGACGTATTGCCTTCTTGTATCCGTTCATCGCACAAGTTAAGCAGAAGTGCCTTTCAACAGAAGGTGCATCCGCGGCGTGTCATTAGGTTAGAAACACAGTCGTTCTTGCCAGTAGCTTTGAAAGCGCCTGACAGCATTATGCTAAGGGCGCTTTTTCTATCTAATGACCTAGTAAAAATGGTCAATCAAACAGCCAATAAAATGCGATACGGTTCAATGTTAGCTTTTCATCATGTAGGCTTAATGATAGAGTTGTTATGTTATAACATCCATTTATGAGTATCTGCGTGAACGCCCCACTTCTGTCTGTTGACCAATTAACGATCAAAACCTCTTCGAGAACACTTTTTCAAGATATTCATTTCGATGTATATCGAGGTGAGCTGTTGGCGATCATGGGTCCATCAGGCATTGGTAAGTCGATGCTTTCACGCGCGATTGCGGGTTTTCTGCCAGAGACGGTTGAGGTTGAAGGCCATATTTCTCTTTCTGGCGATGCCGTGTGTGGCTTGCCTATGTTGCAAAGAACCGCAGCACAGCGCCCCGCAGTTATCTTTCAAGATGCGCTTCAAGCATTAAATCCTCTGGTTTCCATTGAAGGTCAACTCAGTTTGGCATTGACGGGGACGCGCACTAAGCTTAAATCACAAGACAAGATCAAACTCATTGAATTGTTAGTGCAGCTTGGATTTCCTAACCCTGAAACTATATTGCCGTTATATCCGAGCCAAATTTCGGGAGGGCAACGTCAACGGATTTGTATTGCGATTGGCTTGCTGAGTAACGCCGATCTCATCATCGCCGATGAACCAACCAGCGCGTTAGATCCGGTGACAGAGCAAGAGATACTTAAGCTGATTCGAGACAATGTTAAGCAACGACAAATTGGTGGCTTGCTGATTACGCATGACCTGCAAAGCGCATTGGCGTGTGACAAGTTGTTGGTCATCGATGATGGTGGAGTGGTGGCTTACGGCGCACCAAAACATGCGCTTGAATCAAGCTCTCACGCTTTCTGTTGTTCATTGAGAGACTTAATCGAATGAGCCCGACCTTACCATTAAATTCAGAAGTCTCGCCGTTAATGCCAGTGATAGATTCAGAAACACAAACACCGATCGAGATTAAGTTCGAGAATGTCGGTGTGCACTATTACTCAATCCCGAGTTGGTTGGGGGGTAAGGCGTTCAAAGCGCTACAGAACATCGACCTCAATGTTGAAGACAAAAGCTTAGCCATTGTTGGCCGTTCTGGTGCCGGAAAATCGACACTGATTGAGCTGTTATTTGGCCTAAAATCACCGACTGTTGGCCGAATCAGCCTATTTGGCCATTCGCTGCCGATTCGCAATAGCAAAACGCAAGCAAGGGTGTGTCGCTTGATCCAGTTGGTACCACAAGAGCCTCATACCAGTCTCAACCCTTACTATACCGTTCGACAGATCTTAGCCGAACCGTTAAGCAACTTAGACGTTTCTGGTAATCATGAAAGCATTATTGAAGAGACGCTATTGGACGTGGGCTTACCTGCCACTTTGTTATCACTGAAACCGAATCAACTTTCTACAGGCCAAGCTCAACGTGTGGCTATCGCTCGGGCTCTTGTCGTTAGACCCGCAGTGTTGGTGGCCGATGAGCCGACTGCCAGCCTTGACCCTGTGAACCGTCAAAGGTTGCTGGATTTACTTAACTCACTGAAGAATAAGCGCGACATGCGAATCGTTTTGGTGACGCATGATCTTGGTGCGGCAAAGGCGCTTTGTGAAGAAATTCTGGTTCTTGACCATGGCGAGATGGTGGAGCATGGACCGACACCTCAAGTGATGAGCACACCTGCTCACCCTGCGACTCAGTTGCTGATCGAATCTCAGCCACTTTCGAAATCTACTTGTTAACACAACCTTATTTATTACGAAATACTGCTTATTAACGAAATACAGCTTATTAACACAACACAGCTTATTAACACAACACAGCTTACAGAGAAAAATAACTATGCGTTTTAATTCAATCAAACTGGCTTGCGCGCTTGCGTTGGCTCTGCCTTTGACGGGCTGTTTTGACTCTCAACCAGAGTCGAGCGATGCGGCGGTCAAATCTGAAATCCGTGTTGCGATGATGCAACCGCCAAGAACCGGCTTGTCACCCCTTTCTGATGACGCTTTTAAGTTATCTCGTTGGAGCACGGCTGAAACGTTAGTGAACTTGAGTCCTACTTCGGTAGCACAGCCGATGCTGGCAACGGACTGGAAACAGGTTGATCCATTAACTTGGCAATTTACGGTTCGCAAAGGCGTTAAATTCCACGATGGTTCGACGTTAACGGCAAACTCTGTGGTGAACTCTCTACAAAAAGCGCTTGAAGCAGCACCTAAGCCGCGCATTCTAGATGGTGTAGACTTAGAAGTGAAAGCGATGGACAACTACCGCGTAGAGATCAAAACCAGCTTTGATGACCCTCTTCTACCAAGTCGCTTATCAAGCCCTCAATTAGCGATTCTTGCAGCAAGTGCGTACCAAGATGATGGTCGTGTTATCCCAACGGGCGCGGGCACTGGTCCATTTGAATTGACTGAAATTAACGGTACAACAAGCGCGAAACTGAAACGTTTTGATGGCTACTGGGGTCAAAAAGCACAGGTTGAATCTGTGATTGCAGAATACGTTCCGAACGGTTTTGCGCGCGCTGCGGCTCTAAGAACCGGTACGGCAGATATCGTAGAAGCGGTACCCGTTTCACAAATCGCGACCATTGATCCTGATCTGCTTTACGAAGTAGCGATGCCTCGTACTAATACGCTTTACCTGAACAACAAGTCAGGCGTGTTCAGCGATATTAATTTGCGTAAAGTCGCGGCTGCTGCGGTAGACAGAGAACAGATCGTTAGCACTGTTTATGAAAACCACGCGGATATCGCGCAAGGTCTATTAGGTCCTGCACTTGCTTGGGCTGAGCCAATTCGACCTGAAGGTCAGGCCGTTGATAAAACGCTAAAAGCGAACGGTGAAAGCATTGTTATCGGTACCTTTACTGATCGTGCTGAGCTTCCAGAAGTGGCAGCGCTGCTTAAACAGCAACTTGAAGCGGCTGGTTTCAAGGTTGAGCTGGATATCCGTGAATACGCTCAGATAGAAAACGACGCGCTATCAGGAAAGTTCGATGCGTTCATCCTTTCTCGCGCAACGGTTCTAGATTCGGGTGACCCAGTGGCTTACATGATGAGTGACTTTGGCTGTAAGGGTTCATTCAATCTTGGTCAATTCTGTTCTCAAGAAGTAGACCAAGCACTGACTCACGCTGATCTGCAACCATTAGGTGCACTGCGTCAGCAAGCGATTATCGAAGCCGAGCAAAAAATCCTTAACGACTTCGCGGCTATTCCACTGCTTCACGAACGTGTGATTCAAGGTGAAAGCGAGCGCGTGAGCAATGTGGTTCGTGACCCAAGTGAGCGCCGTTTAGTTGACCAAACTACACAGATCAAACAAGCGAAACAGGCTAACTAAATAGATGCTATCTGCTGAGACTCTGCGTCGAACCTTATTTATCTTGACGCCTTGGCTATCAAGAATTGCCTCACTGATTGTGGTGGTGATTCTTGTTGGCTTGATGCCTGACATTGCAGGCATCGACCCAAGTCAATCCATTCTGCGCGCGAGAGCGGGGCAACAACATTTGCTTACGCCAGAAGCTCTAGCAGCGGTACGCGCTGATCTTCAGCTTGACCGTTCGGCAAGCGAGCGCCTGATTGACTGGGTAGGAAGTGCTTTTTCAGGCGACCTAGGTAAGTCATGGATTGATGGCTCTTCGGTTGCACTAGGCATTCAAAAGACAGCGTCGACGTCTCTGTTTTTGATGTCTAGCGCACTTGTGATGACTTTCGTACTGTGTGGTGCAGGCTTGCTTGCCACCTTACGCAGCTGGAAGAAGGGCAAACTGGGGCAGAGCTACAGCAGTTTAAGTACGGTATTAATATCGTTGCCAGAGTACGTAGTGGCTTCGGTATTAATACTGGTGTTCTCTATCTGGTTAGGTTGGCTGCCGCCGTATGGTTGGCAAGGCTGGCAAGATATCTGGTTACCGAGTTTAGCGCTCGCATTGCCCGCCAGTGGCCTATTTAGTCGCCTACTCAGAGACAGTTTACAACGTGTTCTCAATGAACCTTGGGTGATTACTTGGCTCAGTGCCAACGTTCACTCCAACCAAATTATTCGCTTTGCGCTGAAAAGAGCGCTGAGCAGCCTGATCCCACAAATCGCGATGATCGTGATTGGTTTGACTGGTGGCGCGGTCGCGGTTGAGCTTATCTTCTCGATTCCGGGTATCGGGCGCATGATTCTAGGCGCAGCTAAGGCGCAAGACTTGCCGATGCTGCAAGGCGGCCTGTTGGTGCTGCTACTGTTTTCAATTGCTGTGAGCAGCATGAGCTTGTTTGTTCAGCAGTTGATTCTGGGTCACAGCCTGAAAAGCGGTAAGCTGATTAGTAGCCACTCTTCGTTTCGTTTTACACAAAGCCGCACCAAGCGTGCTGTTGCTTTTACAATACTCTCATTCCTGATTTCAATCGTGGTTTGGGCTGCATTTCGTGACCCATACACCAGTCAATTTGCTCGCTTAGCGGATCCAAGTTGGCAAGCACCATTAGGCGCGGATGGCATTGGCCGAGATCTGTTAGCGAGAATCGGTTCAGGTATGGTCGCGACCTTCCAAGCCGGTATCTTGGCGACGTTTTTGAGTTTGGTGACAGGCATCATCATGGGCTTCAATACCCGCTTTAGCCAAGGCCTTATCGAGATCACTAAGGGTATCCCTTACATCATTGCAGGCCTGCTGGTTGCTGGCTTAACGGGGATGAACCCGAACAGCGCATTGATCGCGATTGTATTGGTATCTTGGGCACCATTGGCTGCTCACTGTTCAAGCTTGATCGTAGAAGCAAAGGCTCAACCTTATACGCACCTCGCGCCATTGTGGGGCACCAGCAAGCTTCGAATCTTCCGTTTCTACTTGCTTCCTTATGTATTGCCACCTTTGCTAAGGCACGCGATGTTGAGGCTGCCAGTAATCACATTGAGCCTGACCTCGCTTAGCTTCATCGGCTTGGGAGCGAAACCGCCTGCACCCGAATGGGGTTTGATGATTGCAGAAAACTTGCCCTACATTGAACGCGCGCCATTAGCAGTCATGGGGCCAATTGTTGGGTTGATTCTGTTAGGCGCGGCCATCAACATGATGTTTGATGATTAACGAAAAAGTGCAGGTTGCTTAAGTCCTTGATTGGGTGTTCGATAGAGTGTTCGATTTGGCATTTATGTTGTAACCTTGAGCCTGTTTTTTTGAATTGGCTTTCGGATCGGTTGTCGATCGGTTTTTAGCTTAGTTAAATGTTCAGCGTTAAGGATTCAACATGTATCTCGTTTTGTATTGCCACAATATTGGTATGACCGACTTTTCCTTCTTTGAAACGGAAGATTTCGATAAAGAAGAGGGCTATATCGTGCGAGGTAAGTGGCCGAACAAGAAAGCGTTTCGTGATTACTTAACCAAAGAGTTTGGTGACATGAGCGAATTTCAAGTGATCGACTTAATCGCCAAAGGTGCAGAAGCAGAACACTACTCGCCAGAAGAGTTGATGCGCTTAGCTTTGTAATATCTAGTTTAATAACGGTTAGCTTATCAGCATCCAGTTAAGTAGCATCTTTCGAACAAACGAATAAAGAAATGGCAGCCTGATCCGGCTGCCATTTTCGTTTTAGGTTAAAGCTAATACCTTTTGCATCGTGAATGGTGCTACTGCGCGACTTCGTCCACCAAGTACAAGATTGATTGATACGGAATGCCACTGTGATGTGACAAACCGATCTCACAGGTTCGACTGTTACTGAACCCACGAGTACAGTTGCTCGGTACTTGTTCTTTGAGTGGGTGTACCGCCGCTTCATTCAGTTCTGGCGTAGTAAAACCTTTATCACCCGCCCAACCACAACACTGAATATGTTCAGGAACGATGACCTCTTCGGTACACGCTTTAGCAAGGCTCAACATCGCGCCTTCCAAACCCATTCGACGAGAGCTACAAGTCACATGCAGCATCACGGTCTCTTGTAGCGGCTCAAGCGTCAGGTGTTCAAGCAGGTATTGATTCACAAATCCTGTTGGCTCTAATACCTCTAACGGTTTGGTGAACTGTTCAATACTGCGTTTAGCACATGGGCTAGTATCCATTAAGACTGGGTATTCACCCTGACGACTGGCTTGCCACAACACTTCTTCGAGTTGTTGTGCTTTAGATTGGGCTAAATCGGTCATCCCTTTGCTGTCGTAAGGCATGCCACAACATTGGTCGTCTAGCTTCTTCGGAAGAATAACCTCAAATCCGGCTTTGTTAAGCAAAGACATGGTCACTTCAGTTAGAGGACGTTGGTCGCCCGCATCGCTTTGTTGTCCCATGGTGCGACTTGCACAGGAAGGGAGGTAAACCACCTTCTTATGATTGCTTGAGGATTCTGCCGTCACTGGTGATGAGACTAGCGAGTGACTATTGGATTGCGGCATCTCAGGCATCCAAACCGGCGTCGCACCTTTAGTTATTGAGCGCAAGCCGTTGGTTAGCTTGCCGACTGTATTCGCTCCTAGAACCTTGCTTGCCACTTGGTTGGTTTTGAGCCCAGCTTTGGTCAGCTTTGTGGTGGTCGAGAAATGATCCGCTGTCCATTTGGCGATTGGTGTAAATTTCTCGTATTTGGCAATACGAAGCTTCTTGATCAAATCGCCGGTGTTGATTCCCACTGGGCAACGCTCGGCACACAGGCCAGTTGCGGCGCAGGTATCGATACCTTGGTATTCGAAGGTTTTCTCTAGTTCGCTTGCTTCTATCTCTTCGCCCGCAGCGCGGCGGCGTTGCAGTTCTCGGTACAGAACAATGCGTTGGCGTGGTGATAGAGTCAGCGTACGAGACGGACAAACAGGCTCACAGAAGCCACATTCAATACAGCGGTCGACAAGGTCGTCAGCAGCAGGCATTGGCTTTAAATTGGTTATGTGTGAATTCGGATTGTCGTTGATAATAACGCCGGGGTTGAGCAGTCTTTCTGGATCAAACAGCGCTTTGATCTGTTGCATCAAGGCATAGCCGTCTTTGCCCCATTCCAATTCCACATAAGGCGCCATGTTACGACCAGTACCATGCTCTGCTTTTAGAGAACCTTGGTATTTCACCGCAACCAGCTCGGCAACATCGTCCATGAAACCGCCGTAGCGATCGATTTCTGTTTGGCTATCAAAGCCTTGAGTAAAAACAAAATGCAGGTTGCCTTCGAGGGCATGGCCGAAAATAATCGCTTCGCTGTAGTCGTATTTATCGAACAGCTCTTGCAGCTCTCGAATACCATTAGCAAGGTTTTCGACAGGGAAAGCCACGTCTTCGATGATAACGGTTGTACCGACTTCACGAACGGCTCCAACCGCAGGGAACATGCCTTTTCGAATGCCCCACAGAGTTGCGACTGTCTTTGGATCGGAAGTGAAAGGCACCGATTCAACAATCGTGTATTCAGTCAATGCGTCCAAAATTGATTTACATTGTAAATCTAAGTCCTGCTGGGAGCTGGCGTGTGATTCCACCAAAATAGCCGCGGCTTCCAAATCCAAGTTCGGCATGAATGCCGGCATACCTGGCTTATCAGCCACTGAGCGCAGCGCTCTGCCATCCATCAATTCAACGGCAGCAACGGGTGTTTTTGATAGCGTAGTAACGGCTTTACTGGCTTGCTCTATGTCTGCAAACACTAACAGAGCCGAAGCTTTGTTCGGATGTTCGATGACCGTGTTGTAGGTAATCTCAGCAATGAAACCTAGTGTGCCTTCTGAGCCAATCATCAAGTGTTTGATGATCTCAATTGGATCGTGGTAATCGACCAAGGCATTCAGAGCGTAGCCAGTGGTGTTTTTGAGGCGGTACTTGTGGCGAATTCTGTCTGCGAGTTCTTGGTTTGACGCTGTCTGTTGATGTAATTCAACAATGCCTTCAAACAGTTCTTTGTGCGATTGCTTGAATGCCTCAACACTTGCGTTATCAGCCGTATCAAGCAGGGAGCCATCACTCAATACGATTTTCATGCTCTCGACGGTGCGATAAGAGTTTTGCGCGGTACCACAACACATACCACTGGCGTTATTCGCTGCAATACCACCAATTTTACAGGTATTGATAGAGGCTGGATCTGGGCCGATTTTACGTTGGAAAGGGGCAAGGTATTTGTTTGCATCAGCGCCAATCACACCCGGTTGAAGGATGATCTGATTGCCGTTGTCGACGATTTCGTGGCCGCGCCAGTCGTCGGTCAGTGTGATGAGTACCGAGTCTGAAACCGCTTGCCCTGACAGGCTGGTGCCCGCGGCGCGAAAGGTAAAATGAATACCGAGTTCGCGACAACTTTGAATGGTGAATATGACTTCGTCTAAGTTCTTGAGCCTTAGAACCATTTTCGGCACCAAGCGATAGAAACTCGCATCGGTGCCGTAAGCCAATCGCTTTGCCTCTTGAGTGACAATGCGTTGTGTTTCTATTTTTTGAGCCAGTATCGCTTCAAGCTGCTGATAAGCTTGTGCGTCTATTACTCGCTCATGGGATGTGGTTGTCTCCATCTTTGCTTCCTTGTGCTTCTTATTTGGCACTGATCAGGGCGTGTTGACCTTTCGTGGTTAAATTTTGTTCGAGATAAAAGCGTTTTAATC
>NZ_JBFSUD010000033.1:0-52701 GCF_041467175.1 Vibrio sp. 10N.247.310.24 | reverse complement strand
TGGTTATCCCCCACATCAAGGCAATTTCCTAGGCATTACTCACCCGTCCGCCGCTCGACGCCCATTAACGCACCCGAAGGATTGTTAGTGTCGTTTCCGCTCGACTTGCATGTGTTAGGCCTGCCGCCAGCGTTCAATCTGAGCCATGATCAAACTCTTCAATTTAAAGTTTTGATTACCTAAATTAATAGGTGTGACTCAACGAATACTGACTTCAAAACTATTCTTTATAAATAAAGAGTGTAATTTTAAAGCTATTACCATTCCAACAGAATGGTAATGAATTGACTGTGCCAAAATTAAGTAAACTTAATTTTGTATTGGTCACTCAGTTCATTGAAATCAAGTTTGTTACCGAAGTAACTGCCATTCCTAAGAATGACGTTTTGATATTCATCAACGAGTGCCCACACAGATTGATAGGTTTAAATTGTTAAAGAGCTTCTCTTCGTTGTGACTTACATCACTTCGGAAGAGGCGGCCATTCTAGCGTTTTAATTCTCAGTGTCAAACACTTTTGAAAATTAATTTCTACTTTCTAAAAGTAGAAGCGAATTATCGCTTAAAGCTAGTTGCCTTACTAACATTCTTCGCTGAAGCCTTGTGGCGTCTACCGTGTCAGTGAGGCGGCATTATAGAGATGTTCCTCACATTGGCAAGTGTTTATTAAAGAAAAATGTAAAAATAACGGTTAGATGACGAATAAACACTCAAAGCCTTATTTGTGCAAGTTTAACTACAAAGTACCTACAGAATAACCACAGACTTATCCACAATTGCTCTAATTTTCACCCTAGAAAACAAAAAACTGCCTTATGGCAGCTTTTTAAATGGCAATGAGTCTAAATCCCAGAGCCATATTGCTCTCCATCGTCTTCATGGAGACCACATTCTCGTTTTAGACCATTAAAACGGGTTTCTTCTTCAGTCATACCCGGTTCCCATTTCTTAGTAGTATGAGTATCTCCAACAGAAAGGTACCCCTGATCGCGAAGTGGGTGGTAACTGAGACCATGCTCCTCTAAGTAATAATGAACATCTTTATTTGTCCAATCAATTACTGGCAAGAACTTAAACACACCATTTTGGATAGATAAGATAGGTAAGTTTGCACGCGATTGAGATTGCTCTCTTCTCAACCCAGAAAACCAAGTGCCTGCCTCTAGTTCATCCAACGCTCTTCTCATCGGTTCAACTTTATTAAGCTTGTTGTACTTCTCTATCCCTTCTATACCTTGATCCCAAAGTTTGCCATATTGCGCTTCTTGCCAATTAGGGCTCTGCTGAGAACGAAAAACTTGAAGGTTTAGAGTCAACTTCTGACTTAACTCATCGATAAATCGATACGTTTCCGGGAATAGATACCCAGTGTCCGTAAGAATAACCGGAATATCTGGTTTTGCTTGAGTCACTAAGTGCAGCATCAACGCCGCTTGGATTCCGAAACTAGAAGACACCACATGTGTTCCTTCTAAGTTTTCCAGAGCCCACTTCACTCTTTCTAATGCGGTTAGCTGCTCTAACTCAGCATTAATTTGTCCAAGACGAAGTATCTGCTCCGTCTTAGTCAATGCGAGTAGCTCTGCTAACTTCAGTTTTGAAGCGACAGAATTATGCATGCAGATCCCTCTTTGAAATGATCACCTCTTCGATGATGCCAGCTCGGATTGTAAAATCACCGAACCCTTCATTATCCGTTCGTTCTGTAGCCCAACGTCCCACCAGCGAATCAATCTCTTCTAAAATCTGAGCTGACGCGATGTTCTCTTTATACATCTTCGGGATACGAGTTCCGGCTTTGTTGCCACCTAAGTGCATGTTGTAACGCCCCGGAGCCTTGCCGACTAAACCCAGTTCAGCCAACATTGCACGACCACAGCCGTTTGGACAGCCTGTAATACGAAGGATGATGTTATCTTCTTCTGGTAACCCGTGTTTCTTCAGAATGTCTTCAACATCCGTTACAAACTCAGGAAGAAAACGTTCGGCTTCTGCCATTGCTAACGGACATGTTGGGAATGCCACACACGCCATTGAGTTCTTGCGCTGTTCTGAAACGGCATCATCCATCAGACCGTATTGACGTGCCAGCTTTTCAATTTGTGCCTTTTGGCTCTTAGGTACACCTGCAACAATGAGATTTTGGTTCGCTGTCATGCGGAAGTCACCTTTGTGGATCTTCGCTATTTCAGCAACACCTGTTTTCAGCGCTTTACCCGGAAAATCAAGTAAACGACCATTTTCGATGAATAACGCTAAGTGGTGCTTACCATCAATGCCTTCCGCCCAACCGATACGGTCGCCACGGCCAGTAAACTCATAAGGACGACTTTCAGAAAACTCAACGCCTGCACGTTTTTCTACTTCTGCTTTGAATACATCAATACCAACACGATCGAGTGTGTATTTGGTTTTGGCATTCTTACGGTTTGAACGGTTACCCCAATCACGCTGAGTCGTTACCACCGCAGCGGCGACATCTAACGTTTTCTCTAATGGCACAAAACCGAAATCGTCAGCTTTACGTGCATAAGTAGAAGTATCGCCGTGCGTCATAGCAAGACCACCGCCCACTAATACGTTAAAGCCCACCAGCTTTCCGTCTTTAGCAATCGCGATAAAGTTAAGATCGTTAGCATGAACATCTACGTCATTTTGTGGAGGAATTACAACCGTCGTCTTGAACTTACGCGGTAAGTAATTACTACCTAAGATAGGTTCTTCATCTGTTGTTGCGAGCTTTTCACCATCTAACCAGATCTCAGCATAAGCACGTGTCTTAGGTAATAGGTGTTCACTGATCTTTTTCGCCCACTCATAAGCTTCTTGGTGTAGCTCGGACTCTACCGGGTTTGTGGTACACAAAACATTTCGGTTTACGTCACCCGCAGTAGCGATTGAATCTATACCAATACTGTTTAGTGTTTGGTGCATTAACTTAATGTTTGGCTTCAACACACCGTGGAACTGGAAAGTTTGACGTGTTGTTAGACGAATTGAACCGTAAGAGGTACTTTCATCTGCGAATTTATCAATCGCCAACCACTGCTTAGGAGTGATGATGCCGCCAGGCATACGCGCACGTAGCATTACATTATGTAAAGGTTCTAACTTTTGCTTGGTACGTTCGTTACGAATATCACGGTCGTCTTGTTGATACATACCGTGGAAACGGATCAGTTGAAAGTTATCTGCGGTAAAACCACCAGTGATACGGTCTTGAAGATCTTGTTCAATCGTACCGCGAAGGTTTTTACTTTCACGCTTCAGACGTTCATTGTCAGCCAAAGGTCCCAGTACTTGACCTAGCACTTCTTGCTCTATTACTTGCTTGCTCATTAGTACACATCCCTTTGGTAACGTTTCGCTTTGCGTAAATCATTAATATATTGTTCAGCTTGTTCGCGGCTCTGGTTGCCATGTTTTTCCGCTATCGTAACTAACGCTTCATGGACATCTTTTGCCATTCGAGTTGCATCGCCACATACATAGAGGTACGCGCCCTCTTGAAGCCATTGCCAAACCTGCTCTGCCTGCTCAATTAATCGGTCTTGAACATAAACCTTTTCTTTTTGATCACGACTAAACGCAACATCAAGCTTGGTTAATGCACCAGATTTAAGATACCTCTGCCATTCAACTTGATATAAGAAATCTTGAGTAAAGGTACGGTCACCAAAGAACAACCAGCTTTTACCTTCAGCGTCATTGTTTTCACGCTCTTGAACAAAACTACGGAAAGGTGCGATACCTGTACCCGGGCCAACCATGATGATTGGTGTGTTGTCGTCTTGCGGCAGTTTGAAGTTATTGTTGTTCTCTACAAACACCTTCACTTCACCACCTTCTTCAAGGCGTTGAGCTAAGAAACTTGAAGCGCCACCCAGACGAGATTCATCGCCCTTTTGGTATTCAACCAGACCAACCGTCAAGTGAACTTCTTCATCTACTTCTGCTTGGCTTGACGCAATAGAGTAGAGACGTGGAGTTAACTTACGTAGTAGGCCAATCAATTCATCAGCCGATAGCTTGGTTTTCTTCTCAGCTAAAACATCGACAACTTGAGTATTACCCGCGTATTCACGAAGCTTGTCTTTATCTTCCACCAGCTTGATTAACTTCTTGCTGCCCGAAAGCTCAGCAAACTTAGTCACTAGCTGAGGGTTTGAAGAGGTAATCTCAAATTTGCTGACGAGTGCGCTATGCACAGACAAGTTATCACCATCGACATCGACACTTTCGATACCAGACAGCCCAACCTTAGAAAGAATTTGATTTGCGAGTTCTGAACTGTTTTCAAACCATACGCCTAGCGCATCA
The DNA here is from genome assembly GCF_041467175.1 of Vibrio sp. 10N.247.310.24. Classification (NCBI taxonomy): domain Bacteria; kingdom Pseudomonadati; phylum Pseudomonadota; class Gammaproteobacteria; order Vibrionales; family Vibrionaceae; genus Vibrio; species Vibrio sp. 10N.247.310.24. The sequence continues at coordinate 48,381 of NZ_JBFSUD010000033.1, read as the reverse complement.
CCCGGTTGGTAAGTAATACCCGACTCATCAAGATCAATCTCGATATGACGAACATCTTTGCCCGAATCACGACCGGTGATCTTTTGGCTCGTTAATAGTGTCGCGGTGTATGGGTTTTGCTTGGTGTATTGCGAATGACCGGCAGCCGCTTGACCGACGGGCAACTGAACTACATCGGCTTCAGTGCCTGTCGATAGCGTCTCTTTTACTTGCTCTAATGCTTTAGCGCGCCATTCCGTTGCTGACTCTTCGTAATCAACATCACAATCAAGACGGTCGACAAACGATTTAGCACCAAGCTTAGTGAGGAAATTATCGAAGTCTTTAGCCGTTTGGCAGAAGAACTCATAGCTTGAGTCACCTAAACCGATCACACCGTATTGTAGGTTTGATAATTTTGGCGCTTTCTTCGATTGAAGGAATTCATGCAACTCAATAGCGTTATCAGGGGCTTCGCCCTCACCATTGGTTGAAGCCACAAAAATGACGTGTGTCTCTTTGGCTAGGTTCTTACCTTTATAATCACTTGCATCGAAAAGCTCGACAGCAATCCCTAAGGCTTTCGCTTCTGCCTCAAGCGATTCGGCGACACCTTTCGCATTACCGGTTTGGGATGCGAAGATAATGCTGAGCTTACCCGCAGGTTTTGCGGCTACTGCAGCGGCTGCTTGAGCGATTGGCGCGGCGGCACCCACAGGCTGAGTTTGGCTCACACCCCAAAGGTAACCACTGACCCATGCCAGTTGTTGAGAAGATAATTCAGAAACAGTTTGCTGAAGATGACCCAATTGTTGGTCATTAAGTGGTGCTGCTAGCCCAGGTAACTCATTAGCCCCAGACTGTGCATTATTATTTTGTGAAGACTCTTTCTTATTTAAAGACATGGTCACGACATCCCTAATCATTGCGTGACGATAGATTAACCACTCCTTTTAATAACAAGAAAGAATAGAAAAGTATGTTTTATAACTTTTTGGAAGTAAAAACCGATTGAAACGTCAATTGAGTTACTGGTTTTCAATACGAACTTGTTGAAAGCCAACCGCCATTGCCGACTTAGATGCTAGGTCTAAATCCGCGTAATGACACTCTTCACCATGAACATCAGTAAGCAAAACAAAGCCACCGCCCATATGGCGAAACTCCACAACCCAAGACCCCTCTTGAATTGAGGGCTCTATGATCGCTTCAACCAACAGATTTTCTCGATATAAATTTCGTAATTCATTGAGTGTCATATTCCATCCCTTGCTTTGACCTCACAACATAGACCTTATAAGAATAGACGCTAATTAGGTCTCTGTATTAAGGATGGTCGAAAGTGATGAATGTGCTAACTAATTCCAGAAAAGTATATACCCAAGTAACTTCAAGATGCTTGGGTATAACCAATAGATATAAAAAAACGCCACTTCATAAAGTGACGTTCTTAAATTTCGTTCTAGATTCGTTTTAATTGCCTAAAAGCGTACTTCTACGCCAGCAAACCAACCATCAACCATAACAAACGATTTAGGTGGCCCTGGCTTTGGGTCATCTAACGGATCCGGTTCTTTGTCTGTCTCAAGAGGTTTGTTCAGCTCTGAAGAGAAGAATTTGTCCGAATCAAGGTCGATCACACGATAGCCACCACGAAGTGCTATTTCAGTATCTGCCACTGGAATACGGTACTGAACTCCCGCCATCAAATCGGTACTCTTAATACCATTGCTATCACCAAATTCCATCGTACCAATGATATCAAGGTGAGTATTAGGGACATTGATTTCTGCGTTACCGTAGAAGCTCCAAGTAAACTCATCAAAACTTGTCGTTTTCGAACTGTACGGATCTTTGTAATGTGAGTTTGCATACTGAGTAAATGTCACACCCGCATCGAAGTTCATCAACTTGTGATCCAACATTGTGTAGTAGAACGTGTAGTCATACTTATCAAACGCTAACAATGTTGTATCAACAGTAGAGTAGCGGAAACTCGCATTTGGCAGCTTAGGGGCATTATGCTCAAATGCGAAATACAACGAAGGTGAGTTTGAGTCACTCGACCTAGCTTCATTCAGCTTTGTACTTCCCCACCACATATCAGCACCGCTCTTAGTCGTGTAAGAAAACTCTTCTTCAGCGGACACTGCCGAGCTTAAAGAAAGCATTCCCACTAAAGCAATTAATGGCATTTTATTCATTTGAGATAGCTCCAATTCCATATCGTTGTGCTAATTGTATGCACATTCATAGATTATTGGGGAAAATTCTACCACACATCTTAAATTCTAAAACGATAAACCGCTGACGAGTAAAGATTTGACGACACGATGACCTTAATAACGTCTTTGGTTAGAGCTGTGTACATAGTTTTTGAAAAACCACACACCCACTGCAATCACGATCAGCCAAGGCAGCAGTTTAAACACAACCCCCATCATACCTAAGACCAGCATGACCGCTAACGCGATTCCGGTTGCCGCTAGTACCGTCATAAACGTAATACCAGTAACGAGTAAAGTTGCGACGAAAATAAGAACAAAGATTAATTCAAACATAATGGTCTCCCTAATGAGTTCATGACCTATCTTTCCTACTTTCTAACATTGCAGCTTCCATACCAAGTTAGATACAACCATAAACTCCTTATTTATCAGACAAATAAAAAGCCACACATCTTCATGCGTGGCTTTTCGGAAACTCACAATGGTAAATTTAGCCTCTAATGGCGAATTTAGCCTTGTTCTTTAAGCTTTTAACTTTTAGTTCTTGGCTTTTGCTTTAACCTTGAGGGTGTCTATACGTTTAGCTCTTTAGGGATCTTAGCCAATGCCGTCTGAATCACCTCAATGCCCGCGCCTTTCTTATGTGCATTCTCACTGATGTAACGACGCCATTGTCTTGCACCCGGCATGCTTTGGAACAAACCCAGCATATGACGAGAGATATGACCAAGGCTCGCTCCATTCGAAAGCTGACGCTCAATGTACGGGTACATCTCTTCAACTACTTGTGAACGCTTCTTGATTGGCGTGTCTAAACCAAAGATCTGCTGATCAACTTCAGCCAAGATAAACGGGCTATGGTATGCCTCACGACCAATCATCACACCATCAAGGTGCTGCAAGTGCTCTTTAGTTTGTTCTAATGTAGTAATGCCACCATTTACCGCAATCACTAGATCTGAGAAGTCTTTCTTGATTTGGTATGCACGATCGTAATCTAGCGGTGGGATCTCACGGTTCTCTTTCGGGCTAAGGCCACTCAACCACGCCTTACGCGCATGGATAGTAAATTGCTCACAACCGCCCTTTTCAGAAACAGTAGAAACAAACTTAGTCAGAAACTCGTAAGAATCTTGGTCGTCGATACCAATACGCGTTTTTACCGTAATTGGAATATCTGTGACTTCTTTCATCGCTGACACACAGTCTGCCACCAGCTCGGGCTCAGCCATTAGGCAAGCGCCAAAGCGACCATTCTGAACTCGGTCTGAAGGACAACCTACATTGAGGTTCACTTCATCATAACCACGCTCACCAGCAAGCTTGGCACAAGCCGCCAAATCAACCGGGTTTGAACCACCAAGTTGAAGTGCTAATGGGTGTTCTTGCTCGTTATACTCTAGAAAGTCGCCCTTACCATGTAAGATCGCACCAGTTGTGACCATTTCCGTGTACAGAAGCGTCTGCTGAGATAGCAAACGGTGAAAGTAACGACAGTGGCGGTCAGTCCAATCCAACATCGGAGCAACGCTAAAACGGTTAGCCTTAAACTCATTGGGATTCGTTGATTTGTCTTGGTTCATAAAGGATTTACTCAAACTTTGTTTTACTGCGCTTTGCGTTAAATTGCTTAGCTTTGCCGTTCGTGGTACACCTATAGTACACCTTTAATTCACCTAGTCGGTACGCCTTTACAGGGATAACTATGGCTTCTTTTAGCATTCAAACTCGGACGCTCACCAGTGGCGAGAAGCGATATAAAGCGACAATTACTGTCAAAAATAATGGGCGAATTGTACACCGATTTGCCAAAACACATAAGAAAAAAGCGATAGCTACTGCTTGGGCAAAGAATCAAGTTAGTGAGATAGAGGCCAAAGGCTTTAAATCTCAACGTGCTACGACTATTTCGGAGCTGCTTGACTTATTTATCGCTGAGCGTGATTTGTGGGACAACACAGGGCGCACTAAGCAATACGTCATAAAAATGCTTCGTGATTGCAATATCGCAAATGTGCAAACCAACAGCTTAACGACTGCCGATCTCATTAAACACTGTAAAGATAGAAAAGGTGCAGGCGCTAAGCCAGTAACCATTTATCATGATATTGCTTATCTACGTTCAGTGATGAAAAAGGCGAACCCTGTTTTTAACATCGAGGCGAACTACGCTGTCTTTGAAGAGGCGGTGCCAGTGCTTATTGATATGAAGTTAGTCGGCAAATCGGACAGGCGTACCAGAAGGCCAACCGAAGGCGAACTTGAGAAGTTAAAGCAAGGGTTGCTTGAGCGTGAGGGCTATCGCAGTAATGGGCCAACCCGTATTCCATTTACCGACATTCTAGACTTTAGCGTATTAACCTGTATGCGAATTGGTGAAGTTTGCGCTATTCGATGGGAAGACTTAAACGAAGAGAATAAAACCGTCATCGTTCGCAATCGTAAAGACCCACGAAAGAAAGAAGGCAACCACATGATTGTTCCTTTACTTGGTGAGTCTATGGATATTGTTTTACGCCAAGAACGACGAGGCGAACTGATATTCCCGTATAACCCTAGAAGTGTTTCGGCAGGGTTTCAGCGAGTACGTAATAGTTTAGGAATAGAAGATTTGCGCTACCACGATTTAAGACGTGAAGGAGCAAGCAGGCTTTTTGAATTGGGTTACTCGATAGAAGAAGTCGCTCAAGTAACTGGTCACCGAAACCTAAACATACTTTGGCAAGTTTATACGCAGTTATTTCCACATAAGTTGCACAGTAAACAGATTGTCACTACATAGTTGACTAGCTTGCTAGAACGCAATTTAAAGTAGAATTTCGCGTAATTACTGGACATATTGCACAAAATGATACCATTATATCATTGTAGCCTGCTGGCTAGTCTGATAGCATCTTCGCCCCAGACTAAACGGCTATCCCTAAAGCGCTCAATGGAAACGCTAAGGAGGGGGATATGAAATGGAGTCTTACTATGGGTAATATTTTAAGAATGATTTTGGGCCTACCTAAAGCCAAAGTGGAAGGAAAAACTCAAAACTATAGCATCCGTCCAAAGATGCGAAGCCATGATCTTGTCGTAATGGATTACAAATCATTCAGATCAAGCAGCAAGGTTCAAGCTCAAGTTAAAGCTGCAAAGACTTCTGTGCGAACTTAAGGTTCATTGACTCATTATACGAGAGGTGCTTTAGCACCTCTTTTTGTATGTGTTAAATAGGGAAATTTACGTGCCTAAACCAACTTCATTATTATTTATTTTAGTACTGTGTATAGCTGGGTACTATCTACTAAATAAGGTACACCGCTTCCACTACTCTCTAAAGAGAAGCAACGGCTATCATACTTTCCTGAGTTCAGCTACTGCTGGCTTAACCGTTTGTGGTTTTGCTGTAGCTGTCTATGCAATCACCGATCTTATAATGAGTGGAATCGGTTGGTATTTCTCTCTAGGCGACATCGTTCTAAACAATATATTGAGCTACGATGCAACGAGCAATAGTGTTGCCTTATTTGATCTATGTACTATTACCATTGCAATGTGCCTAATTTTCCCAGTAGTGCTATATCACTTCAGCTTAGAACGACAATATTATTGCTTTCTTGAAGAGTTCGCACAGGATGGAGAGAGCCCAGAATTTACTCAGCTTTTTTTTAGGTCTTACGAATTCGGATTACCGATATTATTTACAATGTCTGATCGAAAAGTCTACATTGGCTACGTAACAGAAATTCATTCAAAGCCGTTTAATGACGTGCACATAATCCCAATAGTGAGTGGATATAGAGACAGTTCTGATCTAAGACTTGTTCCTGTAACACCTTACCAGGACATTATTCACGATGTAGAAAACGATGATGAAAAAGAACTGGATTTCGAAGCGTTTACCGTCACTCTACCATTGAGAGAAATTGTTTACGCCCATCTACATGACTTTGAAAAATACGAAGAATTCAAACAAGCAGAGAAGCAACTAGATTTCAGTCAAGGCAACTCATATAAGTTCAATAATAAGTTGCTAGATTTCAAAAACTAAAAAAGGAGCCGATTGGCTCCTTTTTTACAAGTATATTGCTGCAATCTACAGTCCTTCTTCATTCTGAGCGGCGATCATCATGGGTAATCAATCCCCCCGAACGGCTGTTTACAGCGACCTATTCTTTTAAAGGCCATTCGCCAACCTTTAAGAAAGCCGAATTTTTGTAACGCTAAAATCGCATACTCAGAACATGTAGGCTTATACAAACAAGCCCCTCTTAAGCGATGAGGGGCAATCAATCGATAGAGACCAATTAGCTTTATGGATAAGTAAACTAGCATCAAACCTCTTTGCGGAAAGAAATTACATAGTAACTAGCGTTCTCCATTTTTCTTCCCTTAAGTGCATCCATACAACCAGGCTGAATCTGAACACCAATAGTGTCAACACGATGAAACTCCCAGCCTTCTCTCGCATACTGGTTAACAACATTCTCCAAATACCTTGCTGCGTCATCCCCTTGAGAGTCTTTCATATCAACAGCAATGTTAGGTGGAATTTGAACCATCTTATATTCGTACATACCTTTCTCTTTATATTTTTATCAATACCAACAAAAAAAGGCATCCTTTCGGATGCCTTTGCTTTTCTAAATTACCGCCTTCATGACGGTGGTGACTACTTTTCCTATTACTGCGAACTCTTCGAGTTTTTCTCCGTTCACAATAAAGGGTGAATATTCATCTTTGTTGTCTGAAATGACTTCGTAGCCTTCTGCCATGATGTCGTACTTCAAACGCTTTATATAAACATGCTTACCAATACGTACTACATACACACCATGATTTACTGGGTGTTCAAGTTCTCTGATATCGACAAGCACTTCATCACCGTTACTCAATGTGTCTTCCATCGAGTCACCGTGACAAATAACAATTCGTGCGGTGCTTTCTGTTAAGCCATGCTGATTCAAGCGTGAACATGGCAACAGTTCTGTTCTTAATTGGTATTCCGCATCGTTCTGAGCGCCAAAACCGCAAGACGCATAAACGTTATAAACAGGTACAGCGCACAAGTCATCTGCCTGATAAAACGATTTTACGGCCTTTACATTTGAGAGCTCGGTCACATTATCAGGTATTACTTCAGAGCCGAACTTTTCTCGTAGTTCTGCTAGATCTTCCTCGTTAAAACTGGAGATGTGGTATTCAAGCCCACGCGACATTCCCCTTGCTTTACGGGACTTCCAGTCCTCTCTTCTAGCACGACTAGACACGCCAGCTCTGGTGCTTGGCATACCAGGTAAGTCCATTAAATCCGAACTCTGAAACCATTCTTTCATAAAAAGCTCACAAACCCTCATTGACAACCAGTGGCAACGAACGAAAAATAAAGTAAATCAACGAAACATAACGACAACCCAAGAAGTTCAGTGTCAATTAACTTGCTTTAGGTTGCAGTAAATTACTTTACCACGCTTTTCGGCGTGTCTCTATATGAGGTGATGTATGAATATCAAATATGCGCTCCATGCAACTTATGGCAAACCAATCATTCCTGTTAGTGAAATCTGTGAAGAGTTCTTTGGCTTACGTATTAAAACAGCTAACGAGCGAATCCGTGCACATACCTTTCCTATCCCTGCCTTTAGTCTTACTGGTAAGAAAAACGGCGACTACTTCATCAATGTTGATGAACTGGCTGCTCATATTGAAAAGCAACAAGCCAAGGCAAAAGAAGAGTGGGATGAAGTGCATTCTACGCACTAATTCCATTCATTCCGTTTCTCTTCCTACAGGGTAAGTATTAGATATGAGTGCGAATAGTTCAATGTGTACATTTTTAGCTAACACACAAGAAGAGTACAACGAGGCCTGCGCCATATTCCGAGCAAGGCACAAAGTCAGTGTTATTGCTCAAGCTGCTGGCCTATGCCCTAAGCTGCTACGCAATAAGCTAAACAAAGAACAGCCACATGTTCTTTCTGTACCAGAAATGATGGCTATTTCTAAAGCTGCGAATGATTACGTGATTTTAGAAGTGGTACTTCGTCGACTGGGGCTAGCGACAGCCAACATACCAGAAGGGAAGGAAGAGTCATTTATCAAGCGAGCTTTAGACAATTCAATTGTGGCAGGTGAAATATCTCAACTTGCATTAGACAACGCGAGTAAAAGAGCCCTGCCTCTATCCGAACGCAGTTCAATTATTAAAACAGCCCAAGCAGGTATTAGTAACTTGGTGCTGCTCATTAATGACCTAGAAAACCGCACTACTGGCGCAACCCCGTTCTTGAGTATGGGTGTCGATTTTATTGCCAACGGTGCACCAATCCCCGGCTTAAGTTAGAGGAATTTTGTATGTCAGTTGCAACAGTAGAACATTCAAGCGTAGCGATACCACCATTAGAAAACCCATGCCCAGATTTGCCGTGTTGGTCTTTGAACCGCGAGCAAAAGGAACGCGGCCTAACGTTTTTGGAGCGAACAAGGAAAGAGCTTGGCGAACGCCAATTGCAGCCACTTCGTTCACGTAGAGCAAAGCTACAAGCTCAATACACCAAGAGTGATTGCAACGCAGAACGAAAGCGCCTTTCACGTGAGATTAACCGAATTGATGCCAACGCGCAGGATGTACTTTCGCGCTGGTCATAACCGAGTTACACCCAAGCCAACCTAGCCACTAGGCATTTTGCCTACACCCCTTATCCCTCTTTGATTTAAAGAGGGAGGGTTTTTTATATCCAAAATCTGAGGAATTGATGATGAAAACACACGTAATGCTCGATCTAGAAACAATGGGAAATGGTAGCAATGCTGCGATTGTTTCTATTGGCGCCGTCGTTTTTAACCCTAGCAATGGTCAGCTAGGTGCTGAGTTTGAAGAGGTGATTAACCTTAATAGCGCGGCCTATTACAGTGATATTGATGCACCGACCGTAACTTGGTGGTTATCACAAGGTGATGAAGCTCGTGCAATCTTCCTAAAAGAAACGCCAAAGTCTTCACTTAAAGATGCCTTGCTTGAGTTTAACCAATGGTTAGCTGATTTAGGTGAATCAAAAGATATCTGTTTATGGGGCAATGGCGCAGGCTTTGACAATGTGATCCTAATGAACTCTTTCAAAGCGACTCGCATTCGTCCTAATTTCATTCATTGGAATGACCTTGATGTGCGAACCATTGTGAGAATGGGCCGTGACATTTTAGGTATCAACCCCAAAGAAACGTTAGTTCGTGAAGGTGTTCATCATTCTGCGCTAGATGATGCGAAGTTTCAGGCTAAGTATGTTTCTGAAATTTGGGGCACGTTTTATATGGTGGCGAGCTATGCCGCTGATACACAAGCTGCCTTAGAAGCTGAGGTGACAGAATGAGTTACCAAAATGCCCACAACCATATGTTCAACCAATCATGTGAACAAATCGTTGAGCGCTTTAAAAGTGCTAACCAAGAGCAGCAAGAAAACATTCTGATTCAACTCGATGCTATCGCAAAGAAGCAAGAACCTATCGCAACCCACCGAGCACAAGAAGATGTTTTGGCCGATATCAAAGAAGCAATGACTGGTGATCGTGCTCGTGTGTTCTTTGGTCATTCATTCCCAAGCTGGTATCGCAACGGTTCAATTGAGCAGGTTTCACAACTTCACCATTGGGCGAACTTAGATATGAGTAACCGCTACCTGTTCCTTGAAATGCTTGGCCTCCGTGACTTAGGCCACTTTGATGATGAAGCGTTATATCAATTTGAGCAGTACTGCTTAGAAGTCATTGGTAAGTAAGGGGCAGCGCAATGTTATTACATCTAGTACCGAAAATTATGAATCGTTATTCGAATGTTGAGTTGGAATTAATCGACGTTCAGATTCCAGAGCTAAATGTGACTCTAACGGAGGGGAAAGACCTTGTAGTTAGAAAGCCATTTCCAAACAAATCCTACCATGTTGCATGTCGAAAGGTGGGACGCAAAGCAATGCATGGTCTGTACTTGGAAGTTGATAAGCAACTAACGAATTTCTCAGTGATTACGCACTGGAAAGCTAAGTGTGCCAATTGGGCAGATGAACAAGAGAAGACACTTACTCATAGAGTTAATTACACCGTTGCTGATACTGATTTTGATGCAATCAGTGACGATCATACATTGCAATATGGGCAGTTTGGGTTTGAAAGTCGTTGGCTTACAGATTTTAGAATTAACCCACCAGTAAAAACACAACCTCGCATGGATGTTCTTATATGTGAGTACCACAAGCGTGGTGAAAACATTTCAATAGAAGATGAATATCAAGATGTTGTGATGGTTAACAGAGTTGAAGAAATCACCCTACCAACGGTCGAGAAAGAAAGACTAATAAAGAGCGCAGCCCATAACGACCGTTTACCTACTTTAGAACAGCGATTCATTGTGGAAAGTTCAGAGGTGGAAGCATGAGCATCATTACCGTATTCCGAAAAGATTTAGAGCACGGTCTTCATGGTGAAGGCTTTACTTCTCGCAAAATTGAGCAGTTCATTCGCGTTTTCAATGACGTAGATTCTAGCCAAGGCGTAATGCTTCAACTTGATTCTACTCGTGCCATGTTGGTGAACGTGAACGGCACTGAGCAAGGGCTATGTCTTGAAGACTTCATCACTGCTTGGTGGGTTTTCTGGGTTGTGGTTTACAACACAGCCAATGACTTATCTGCCGAGCTTCAAGCTTTAGGCGCAATCCGTGCACTCTTCTTCGTTTCTGCCTGTACCAAAAGCACTAGCCAAAACGCAACTATGCAAATGTGGTGGCGTGACTGTGAGCCTATTCACGGCTACCCAACTGTGGAGGCTGGCTGATGCTGAGTTATGTAGCAGTTGCACTTAATAACGGTGGCGGTGTTGTTCGCCATAATGAAACCAACGAAGTGAAGAACGTGTTGCTAGGTGAGTTTGAATCACTAGAGCCTGCGATTAATACGGCTTGCGAGCTGTTCAAATGCCATCACGTTTTGAAAGGCGTGATTATCAAAGGTAATCACACTGGCGGTCATATGATTATGGATACGCAGGAGCTAGCAGGGTTATGACACACCAATGTGAATACCAAGGCTGTAAAGGCGTGAAAGCCATTGCTGAAATGTTCGGTGTTAACTACTCCACTTTATTGAAGCGTTTACAGCGAGGCTTTGATATTGAACAAGCAGTAACAATGCCTCGTTGCGCTCAGCTTGCTCAAGTCAAATATGAGTACAAAGGGCAAAAGGGGATTCGAGCTATTTCTAAGTCGGTTGGAATTTCGGAGGCTACTTTATACGGTCGCTTGTCTGAAGGGATGACTTTAAAAGAAGCCATTGAAATGCCTAAACAGAAAACAGGCATGAGCGAAGAGCATCGAAAAGCAAATCAAGTCGGTATTAAAAAGCCTGATGCTATGTCTAGTCACTGGGCTTCAGTGTTGGGAGTTCAGCTATGAGTGAAGCTCTGAAAGTTGCGGCTGAAGCACCTGATTATATTGAAACCCTATTAGTAGAAATGCTCGAAGGTGATCACTCGGATAATGAAGTGCTGTTGGGTACTTTGCTCTCTGGTGATGAATCTATTCAAGTTCAATTAAAAATCACACGCAACCCTGCTGATTTTATGGATGACTGTTAGTGACTTACTATCAACCTGTTAAACCATTAAATCGCTTTTGGTTATGCCCTTTACCTGCCATAGATGAAGGGCTTGCTTGCGTACCTAGCGGATATCAACCACCTCACGTAGAGCCAGAAAATCAAACACTAATAGAGCGCATGCTTTATTCGGTAAATAAAACCCCAGAGGATGCCGAGTGGCTGTCTGAGTATTTTGCCGACCTCCCAAGTTACTTAACTAAGTATTTTGCTAAGCGCTATATCGAGACTCATAAAGAGCAAGGCGCTCAAGCGGCTAATTCATACATTCGCGAAAAGATGCGCCCAGCAAGTGAGCGCGTGAAGCTTGTTATGGATAGCTATAAACACCTACCGGATTCGAAAAAAGTTGCTTCCCTTAGAAAAAGACTCGACGAATTAGACGACGAAGAACAGTTCAATTCTAACGTAAGCATCTTTACATCTAATAAATATCAATTGGGCTTTGATTTTGATTTATCAGAAAAGCAAAAGACTAAGCAAAAAAAGCAGGTCAAAGTTCGAATCCTTGCTGAATTAGAACTCGATGAGCTGCGTGATATGGCTTTCACTATTTCTAATATCATGAATAAACGTGCGCAGTTAATTGGAGTTCAACATGGTAAAGAAACCGAAGAGCAATTAGACGAAGCTCTTCCCTCGATTTATGAAGATGTTGCAACGTTAGTTCGTGAGCTTGGCATTACCCCACCGCGTAAATATAAAGAGCAAACTGCAGAAAGCGCAATCACTGACATATCAAGGATGGTTTGCGAAAAGTGGTGGTTTGGCCGCCTTAAATCTATTCGTAAGATCATGCGTGAACACCTAGCCATTGCCATGGGGCAAGTGTCGGCTAAGGCTTCACCTTATGCGTCATGGGATTGCATTCGAGAACATCAAGAGACACAAAAGAAAAACTGGGAAGTACTTCAACAGCGTTTATTGAAAGATGAAGAAACGGGTGAAGAAGCTGAACTGTCTGACACGGTTTTAAAAAGCGTATCTAACCCTGCTATTCGCCGTCATGAGCTAATGACTCGATGCCGTGGCTGTGAAGATGTCGGCAATATGCTTGAGCTTCAAGGCTTGTTTTTAACCCTTACCACTCCCTCCGTTTTTCACAATCACTACAAGAAAGGCAGTTTTATTCCGCATTGGAACGGGGCTAGCCCTCGTGGTGCTCAAGAGTATTTGAATAATGTTTGGCAACGAATTCGCGCCAAGCTAGGCCGTGATGAAATTCGTTGGTTCGGTATTCGTGTAGCCGAGCCACATCATGATGGTACGCCACACTGGCATTTGTTGATTTGGGTTCAACCTGAACATGTAGCGAAAGTGCGTGACGTGTTTATTAGCTATGCGATTAAGGAAGATAAAGAAGAGCTTTACCCTTTCTTTGATCGCAATGAAAAACGTGCAGCCAAGAAGCGATCTATTCAAGGTCCTTTTAATTATCGTCCTCGCTGTGACTTTGGGCTGATAGACCCAGAGAAAGGTACAGCAACAGGCTATATCGCTAAATACATATCTAAAAATATTGATGGTTTTGCAATGGATGGGGAAGTTTCAGACGAAACGGGTAAGTCTGTTCAAGCTATGGCCAAAAACGTTAACGCTTGGAAGAGCCGTTGGGGTATTCGTCAATTCCAATTCTTTGGTGGTGCTCCCGTTACCACTTATCGTGAATTGCGCCGCTTCGCTAATCAGAACAAAAAAGCGTTTATGGAATACGTTTTTGAGCAAGAGCGTAGCAACTTAATCACTATTTACTTAGAGGCTTACCGTGATTTAGTTGGCCCATTCAAACCTGCTGATGTAATGAAAAACGCAGAATTGCTTAAGGCTATTGCTGACAATTATCAGCCATGTATGGAAACAGATAACACTTCTGTGACCGACACAATGAAAGCCGCTGATAACGGCCATTGGAAAGGATACATCATGGGACAAGGTGGCCCATTCGTTAAGCGTGAAGATTTACTTATTACTAACTCTTATGAAGTGTTGCCGTTTGCCTCTCCGCACGGTGAAGACGTTCGTAAAATTGAAGGTTTTGTCGCTTCTGGTGATCTAGTTAAAACACGTTTAAGAACCTGGACTATCACAAAGAAAACTAAGAAGAACACCGAAACAGTTTACGAGTTTGATAAGCCAAGCGAAAACCCGATTACATGGAGGTTAAAAGGTAAAAAAGTTACTTCCAAGGAAACGATAGAAGCTGAAGCGGGGGCTCCTGCTCTTGATCTTGCTCTTTCTGGAATCTTTGATTCCTCTCGGAGTTCTGTCAATAACTGTACGCCATCGCAGAAAGTACAGGTCAGCGATCAGCTTAAGCGATTATTAGAACCTTACTCAGTAGGTGGTGGTTTACCGCCAAATATTGATGATTCAGCCCTAATCGCGCTGCAACAAGGTAGTTCAATTCGAATAGATGATGAAACGAGCATAAGAATCCGCCCTGCGGAGCACCTACCCTGCGGCAAGGTTCGCCCTGCCCAGCTCGTTGAAGAGTACCAACCCACGCCAGATTTAAGCTGGTTAGATGATTTCGAGGCTAAACAGCCTGAACCTCTAACCGGAGAAGATAAAGACCACCAATACCAACAGCCAAATCTATCTGACATCACTGTAAGTAAGCGCCCGAGTAAATCGTGGGCCGATTACTTAGAAATCGTTGAGTCTGATGAGTGGCCTATTTTTGAGGAATGATGAAATGAGCGAAAGAAAACTAACGTTAAATATTCAAGTTGAAATTAGCAATAAAGATGGTTGGCTTGGCCTTGAAGATTATCAAGATGCTTATGGAACGAGTGATCTGGCTTCGACAGTTCAAGCCATCATTGATGATGAATTCCAAGGTAACGCAATTCAATACGTGGATGAGGTTATGTCTCGTGGTAATCGTTCACGTTTAGTCAGTGCTAGTGAACTTAGTATTGTTAATTTAGCGATTGAAGGAATAAAAGTAGGTGTCGTTAATTCTGAAATAGGTGTGTTTCAAATGAATGCTGCCAGCTATTCATTCGGTGAAAGAGCAATGATTTTAGCGAAACTGGGAAAAGAGGGATATTACGCTGTAGGTAGTGAGCATTACATCACTTGTAATAAAAATGGTGGTTCAAAATGATTAAACAGCTAAATCAATATTTAGTGTTCGCCTTCGTTCTTGGCTTTGCATTCGAATTTGGTGGTCAGCTTGCTTGGATATTCATGGACGGTGTGAAAATGCTTTTTAACTGGCCTTTGGGTTAAACGTATCGAGTGTAGTTATTTATGACTATGTGGTACCAGAAAGCAAGAGCCTTAATTTGCTCGAGCATAGTCATTTATAACTACGTTGGCCACACGATGAGAATTTTAGGTGAAGTGGGATTTATGGGGTATTTAGGTTCAAAAGGTGGAAGTGGTGTTTATCAAACCATTATTAATTTGATGCCACCGCATGACACTTACATTGAAGCGTTCTTAGGGACCGGAGTTGTCTTAAAGAGAAAAGCGCCAGCCGCTAACCAAATTGGTATTGATATTAACTCAACATGTATCGATGGGTTCAATTCTTCTTCAGCAATAGACGAATCTGACTTTACTGCAGCTGATGTTTTTCAAGCTGATGCATTCGACTTTCTAAGCTCGTTTGATTTTTCCCAAAGTGGAAGATCCGTTGTCTACTGTGATCCACCATATGTGCATTCAACCAGAACCAGTTCAGCTAGATATGAAAATGAATTGACCGATGATGATCATAGACGATTACTTGAAATGCTCGATTCACTACCCTGCTTTGTGATGGTTTCTGGTTATAGAAATGAAATATACGATGACCTATTAGCAGATTGGTGGAGTGTGGATTTTCAAGCTATGACGCGTGGCGGCGTAAGAACCGAAACAGTGTGGTGTAACTTCACGCCAGGTGATGTTCATTACCACTGTTTTGCAGGTAAAGACTCCACTGACCGCCAACGTATTCAAAGAAAAGCTAAGCGATGGGCGAAGAACTTTGAGGCTTTACCTAGTGGAGAAAAACAAGCCGTGTTTAGTGCAATGCTTATGACGATGGAGAATAACTAAAATGACAAGCAAACAAAAACTTCAGGTCATCGTAGCTAAAATAATCCAAGAATTAAAACACCAAAATGACAACGCAATCATCATACTTGACCGTGGTCTGATGCATGAAGAACAGTGGCTTAATAATCAACTTAACAAGAACATTGATGGTAAAATATTGAGAGAGGGTTGGGTGTGTAAAAACGAACGGCTAATTGGAGTTCGTCATGAATTGGATAATACATTTGCAGGGTTTAGTGGTCACAATTTTACCATTTCAAATGGTGTAGTAAGCCAAGAATTAGAACAACTGGCGGAAGGTATATCCATTTTAGAAAAACATAACGTTTGCCACTACTCGCTTGAATGTATGGCAAAAATGAATGCGCCGGAAGTTTCTGCGCTGCAATGACATGAAAGGATTAATACAATGCTCGTAACCTGCCCGAAATGTGAAACTAAAACGCGTATCGCAACCTCTCGTGCTATCAGTTCTGAAACGAGAGAGCTGTATTGCCAGTGTTTAAACCTGAATTGCGGAAGTGTGTTTGTTGCTCATACGTCGTTCTCGCACTTCATTGAGCCGACAGGTCAGAAGCCAAGCTCAGAGTTACAACCGGAGCTCTGCAAAGGTGACATCAACCAAATCGATATATTCGGGCAGATGGAACAACCAAGCGCTTAAACCAGAAGCCTAGACTACGGATATTTAAAGCCAGATGAATCTCATCCCTAAGCAGCGCCTTGATGCGCTGCTAGAAATCCTACCTGAACGAGAGATGCCAGAGAAAACCAGAGAAGCTGCAAAGCTAGTGTTTGAATCTGGCTGGTCTTATGAATCAGCATCGCGTAAAACAGGCGTATCAAGTAAACGTGTTTCACTGGCCGCTCGTAAATTAACGGCTATGGATGCGTTATTACTTCAAGCCTATCGACTGTAAAAACCTGACGATCACCTTTTTCTAAAAAACGCACAAAAACGATCTCGGACGATCTCTAAATCCCCCATATAAAACAGCCCTCGATGTAGATACATCGGGGGCTGTGTTCCAATACAACTACCGAAATGAAATGCGATTCTAAGATCGCATAATTGCAGTGTGGAATTTTGGTGTGGAGGGGAGGGTGAGTCCGAACAGGGCCTGAGCGTCCAACTCCATCACTCATTTTATTCTCGCTGCCTAATTCTGATTTTATTCTGTAGTTGGTGGCTTTTTGATGTGGGAACGACAGTACGAGCACGCTAGATGGAATGGGCTTAAGCTCAATATCCTCTCGACCGCCTTTGATGGTGGTAAACGCTTGCAAGTGAGCGAAATCCCCTACGCAGAGCTACCACACATCAAAGTTATGGGAACAAAAGCCCGTACCTACACGATTGAAGCGGTGTTCGTTGGCTCTAGTTCTCTGGCCGATGCCAATACCCTCATTGAAAACCTAGAAGCAACACCAACAGGCGAGCTAGAACATCCTTGGTTGGGTGAACTGCCGCTTGTCTTTGAAGATGTATCGCAAAGCATCAGTACCAAGAAAGGCTTGGTCACGCTGAGCCTGAAGTTTGCTCGCGCGGGCTCTTCCCCTTCAATCACTGCACCGACTTCCGTTCGCACAAAAACACAGGCCAACATGGTCGAGAGCTTATCGAAGCGTTCTTTCGCAAAACAAGTTAAAGGCTTGGATGTATCGAACATTCACCGGGTTCAAAATGATGCCATCAGCGCCCTGAACGTGTTGGTCGACATCACCAACCGCTTAAAGCTTGAAGATGAAAGCCTTCAAGACATTAACCACGCCATTAATAAAGCATTCTCGGCAGTGAGTAGTCTCAGCACCAACCCAACTGAGTTCGCTGATCTGTTTTCTACGTCAGTGGATGCGGTAGCCGATGGTGTTCAAGCTGAGCCAAGCTCGGGCAATGAAGCGGTAGACAACTCGCGCAGTGCTCAAGCTTTACTACTAGGTGAAGTGAAACCGGACACGCCAACTCAGCACCATAATGTGCAGATGGTGACGGGCGCAGTGAAGATGAACAAAGACATCACACACCTAGAAAAAGGCGACCGCTTTGATATTACGAAGTCGGTTAAGCAGCCTGAAACCATTAAGAATGATCTGTCGACTTTGATTGTCGGTATCGATGAGCGCATCAAAGAAACTACTAAAGTGTCGACGCTTGAAAGCATTGAGTTGTTCGACGCGGTCACGACATTGAAAAGCAATGTGAAGGTTCAGCAAGATAAGGTGGTCAGCGGTACCGCACCCCATAGAACGGTGCAGTCACCACGCTTTCAACCTGCGCTGGCGATTGCGCACGATGAGTTCACTCAAGAAAAAGTCATCACCAAAATGAATGCACTGCAGCACCCGCTCTTCATTCGTGGTGACATTGCCGTAAGGGATGTCTCATGAACACGCTAACGATGCACATTGATGGCAAGCCACGCACCTTCTATCAAGCGAATCTCAACTACTCCATAGAACAGCTGGCCCACACGTTCAGTTGCTCAATTGAGCCTATGAGTATTGAAAGCCCATTGTCGGTTGAGTTCTTCCTTAACGACAAGCCGATTCTGACTGGTCAGATTGATGGTGTGGATTCAAACACCGATTCAAGCACTCACGCTGTTTCCATTTCAGGCCGTTCAAAGAGTGCCAACATGATTGATTCACGCATCACGATGGATGCGCTTTATAACTTGAACGTAGAAGAGCTGCTTCGCCATGTCGCCAAGCCATTTGGTTTGAAAGTGAAAAGCCTAGTGAAGAGTATGCCGGTCATCCCTGAGTTTCAGATAAATGCGGAATCACCTGTAGAGAACGTGGCGCAACTGATTCGAGAGCAAGGTTTTATGTTGGTTGAACGCAGTGGCGTGTTGACCATTGAAAACACCGCGCATGCAACTATCAGCAACATCGGCCTAGAAACGGGCAATAACATCGACAGCCTGAACATCAAGCGCACCTTCAATCAGCAATTTCACACCATTGATGTACAAGGCCAGTGGGATGACGCAAGCGCACAGGTCATCAATCCAAACGTCGAGAGCTCACGCACCATGGTGATCACCTGTGACCAATTACAAAACCGTGAAGCTTGCCTGTCTCGTGCTAAATATGAGCGCAACCTTGCCATTGCTCAAAGTCTGACAGCATCAAGCATGATTGCCGACATCTTCCCCGAATTGGCCATTGATGGTTTAAACCGCGTGATTCGAGTGGCAGACCAAGAGCAAAGCTTTAGTGAAATGTTGGTGATCAAGTCGCTTGGCCTATCAGTGTCTGAAAGCTCTACGGAAACTTCGATTGAGTTGTTTAGACCGTTTAAGGAGCAAAGCTATGTCTAGTGCTCTGCAGCAACAACAGCGATTAATGGCCAGAATCAAAAACGTGATTGGCACCGGTACTGTCACGGGTGCAACCACAGGCCGATTACAAATCAAAACCGCGACAGGCCGAACCAACGACAAGATAAAACGCGTGCACAACTACGGGTTTATGAGCCATCCATTACCAGGGGCGAAAACTTACAACCTGTTCATTGGTGGAACCACATCTCGCGGCATCACCGTGAACGTTGAAGACGAACGTCACCAAATAGAGTTGCAGCCTGGTGAAGTCGCGATACTTGATGACAAAGGCAACCTTGTTCATTTCACGCAACAAGGCATCAAGATAAACGCCTGCGCAAAGTTAGAAGTCATATCGGCACAAGAGACCACAGTGAACGCAACGGCCGTGAACGTTACTGCACCTAAGTCCAAGTTTTCTGGTGATGTAGAAATCGGCGGTAATCTGAAAGTAACAAAGAACGTTGATGTCACCGGTTCTGTGGGTGGTTCATCCGGTACGTTCGGCGGAGTGAAAGTCGAGAAACACGACCACGACTACAAAGACGACGGGACAAACAGAACAACCAAGGGGCCAAATAAAGGATGAGTCATTTCAATTTAACCGCCCTGACAGCACAACTCAGCTCTAAAGAAGGATTAACCCATGCTGTGCTTCAGAGTGTTTACAACTATGCCGAATCGACTCAAAACGATCGCGCCCGTATGGCAAGCAATGAGCGTGGCGGCACTTGGAGCAATGAGTTGATAAACGTGGTCGGCTCTCGTGACTGGACACTCAAGCGAGCAAAGCTCACCGACGAAACATTAAGCCTTGCTAAACGGTTTTGTGAAGAGTCACTCGCTTGGCTCATTACCGACGGCCACGCCAAAGCAGTTGAAGTTTCAGTATGGCGAGAGAAGCCAACCCAAATGGGTCGCAATGTGATGATCACCCTAACCGATGGCTCTCAGTTCGATGTTCCACTTTCAAAGGTTAACCAATGAGTACACAACGAAGCCTAGATGATTTGATAGCTCGCGCAGAAGCCAATCTGGTGTCTGCGACAGGGCAAAACAACCCAGCAACCAAAGGGATAGCCGCTGCCATTGCGGGTGTCAGCTATGGGCAATATGGTTATCAAGATTTGCTGTTCAGGCAGCTGCATCCAGAGACTTGCTCTGAAGAGTGGTTATACCTACACGCCAATCGCCATAAAGCCCCTCGACTACTGCCAACATTCGCAACAGGCCGAGTGCAGTTCACTGAGCTTGGCGGAACAGTGGTGATCAAAAAAGGCACCCGCTTAACGCATGCCAATCACGAGTATGAAACAACCAAAGAACAATACAGCAATGCTCCGGTCGAAGTCATCGCGCTTAAATCGGGTATTGATAGCAACTTACCTGCAGGCGCAATACTGACGCTAAGCAAAGGGCTCAGCGGAATTGATCCAAACCGTGTGGTTTCACAAGGGGTGACAGGTGGCGCGAACATTGAAGAACTCAAGCATTGGCGTTCAAGAGTGATCGTAGCGTTTGAGAAGAACGAGCTCATTGGTAAATCAGAAGATTACCAAGCCTGGGCCGTGTCTGCTCACTCCGATGTGGACTTTGCTTGGGCGCTCGACAACACCCCACAACGAGGCATGGTGGAAGTGTATATCGGTGCACGAGAAAACAACCCGACCTTAAGTGCTGCAGTAGTCAAATTAGTTCAAGACACCTTTGAGCGTAACCGACTGGCAGGTTGTCATCCAATCGCGCATTTACCAAAGCAAGTGCCACTCAACATCGAGATACAAGGCATTCAAGACCAAGCCATACGTAATGATGTGGTCACTGCACTGGAGAATCTCGTGAAAGGGAAAATGGGCAAAATTGACCCGATAACCCAAAAGCCGGAATCCATCACCAACACTGAGATTGTATTAACCACTTCAACCGTAACTAACAACTTCATTGTTCGTACACCTGTTGGTGAGGTCGCCATTGATAAAAACCAGATACATGTACTAGGAGGCGTAACGTGGACACCGCCGACTTAATTATTAACTACAGTGCCGGTGATTTTGAAAACGCCTACCGTGGGCTATTACCCAAAGGCGAATATTGGCAAGACACGGAGAACGTCGAGCTGGCCAACACCATCAAAGGCATGGCCAAAGACTTCAAGCAAACCCATGACGATATTGAACTGTCGCTATTAACCGAGTTTGAAGAGCAGCAGTTTGGTTGGAAGATTTCAGACTATCAACGGCTCTTGATGATCATGGGCTCTAAAGGTGTGGTATTTGATGAAAGAGCGAATCCAAACCTCATCAAGATAAACCTGTACAGCTACAACAATGACGCGGCCTTTAAAGCGTTAGAAGAAAAGCGACTGCCGCACACCGAGTTTCATTGGATTTATCCGTTTGATGCAAAGACACAATTTGAACTGGCTACGGCCTTAACCATGAAGCCAGAGTTTAGCTCTCAGCTTGAATTAGAAGCTGAAGCCCCCTTTCTGTGCTGCACCGCCATCACATGGCAACTTGAAATAGGAGACACCGTATGAGCACACTGCAAGCTATTCCGACTCAGCACGGAATAGACATTTTAAACGGTGAGCTGAAAAATACTGTAACCAAGTATCGGCTCCTTGGTGCGTTAACCCATGACGCACCAAGTGAATCACTGTATTCATTCTATGAAAACACCATTGAAACCAGTTACTACGATGACAATGGCGTACTAACCTTCATCTTGAATCTGCCTATTGAGCAGCACTTTGATGAGTACCTACACCAAGTCCATGTGCTTGATAGCAATAACCAGGCAGTGATCGAATGCTCGACACCAAAAGTGGCACTCGCCAAAGGTATCGGCGGTATGGTGACATTGAAAGCGTCGATATCTGGTGAAGCTGGAGATGTTATCTTTAAGCACGGAGAGTTTGTGACTGAAACTGAGTTAAATGAATTGCACTTAGCGCCTATTCAATCTGATTTAACTCAGCTCAAAAATGTTTTAACTCAAGAGGTATTCGCAGTTGGGTTTATTGATAATGCAGCATACCAAGTGTTTCACCCTATACCAGGTGCAGTCTTAACCGTTCCGGAAACGGGGAAGTATCTTCTTAATGCAGCAACACGTTGCTGGGAGAAATTAAGAACAGGCGACTTTGCATTTTGGTCAATGGCTGTGTTTGTTAATGGCCAACAACGTTCCGAGCTAAAAGCTTTCGGTGTGAACATTCTTCAAGCATATTCAAATAAAGATACAACCGCATCACTCAGTCATCCTGTTGAATTAAACAAAGATGATGTTCTTCAGATTCATGTCTTTATTTTTGGAGCCAATGGCTCACTGTCATTTTTTTATGGTGATAACGACAACGGTGGAGCCTGCATGTCATTAATTAAATTGGGGGCGTCATGAAGATAATTTTTGAATATGATTACCCTGTTGCCTTTGGAACCCATGGTATAGACACCGACATTCCATTTGAACACGCACGTAAAGTGGGCGGGGAAATCGTTGATGTGAGTATGGATACCACGTTTTTCATTGATAGTGGTGGTAGGAAGCATGTGCTCAATATAGATAACTATCAACAGTTGGATTGTCATATTAACGATGAATTGATTTTAGATAACGGCATTTGGCGAATAGAAACTGCGAGTGATGTGTATCAAATCAAACGAACCGATATAGCGCAGCAGCGGCAGTTAGAGTACACACAAAGAGTACGTCCATATCTTGAAGAAGCTGAAATCAAAAAGCACATGGGAGATCAATCTGAATATAATCGACTCATGGACTTAGCGGTTGAAGAAAGAGAAAAAGTTCAAACACAAAACCCGTGGCCAACACCGCCTACCAGCTAATCCCAACCCTATTAAACCCAGCCATTGTGCTGGGTTTTCTATTTCTTGCCTTCTGAACTTCTATATCTCCGCACTAGAAATGCCATAAGTCCCCTTTAAAACTCAACTAGATACACTGTTTATGGGGGAACTAATTAACTAGCCATAAGAGAGAAATCAATGAATGAATCAGAGGCAAAGGCACTAGTCGTATCACTACTAGATGTCACTGGCCTAAAGAAAATCTTAGCTTCCATTAGTGCAACCCTAATCAGTTTTGGTGTAAATGACGTACTCCAAGTGTTGTCTGTTGCGGTCGGTATTGGCGCGGGCATCATGGCGATTCGTCACTACGCGATTGCAACCAAACTCAGCCAAGCGCAGTTAGACAAATTGAACTCACAAAAAGAGGGTTCAGCATGAGCCTAAAAACCAAAGCAATACAGGCGGTGGTGTGTTCTGTGGCTTCCGTTCTTGCCATTGTCTTTACTATTGATTCAAAGCTAATAATCAGTGAGAACGGCCTTAGCCATGTAGCGAATGAAGAAGGCTGTAGGCTGAAGCCCTACCAATGCAGTGCTGATGTTTGGACTGCAGGGTTAGGTCATACGCAGGGCGTAACGGAAAACACAAAACTCACATTGCAGAAAGCCGCTGAGCTATTCGTTAAAGATGTTGCTGCCGCTGAGCGTGTCGTCAATAAACACATCACCCAAACACCAAGCCAAGGTGAATACGACATGATGGTGAGTTTTGTCTTTAACCTTGGTGCAGGTAACTTCACACGCTCCACCTTATTGAAGAAGTTTAACCAAGGTGATCATCAAGGCGCTTGTAACGAATACCCAAGGTGGGTGTTTGTGAATGGTAAAGACTGCCGACTCAAGCAAAGTAACTGTGCCGGTATTCCTAAACGACGAGCAACAGAACAACACGTCTGTTTGAATGGGTGGTGATCATGTTGACCCAATATCTAACTCTATTTAAAGCCATTGCGTTTGCTTCCGTTCTTAGCGGTGTCGCTTATTACTCTTATGACTACGGCGTAATAACTACCGAAGCCAAAGCACTAAAAGCGCAAAACGTACTCTGGGGAAAAGTAGAGCAGAAACAAGATGAGGCTTTTCAACTAGCCGTAAAACTCGCTAACCAAAAGCCAGATATTCGTATTGAATTTCGAGAGATTGAAAAAGAGGTGATCAAGTATGCTCAAAAGAACAATGATAAGCAGTGCGTTGTTAATGATCCTGACTGGATGCACATCCGTGCCCAATCAGTGCGAGCGCATAATAGAACAATCGGTATTCAGCAACCCTCCACCCTCCCTGATGGTGCCGCCAAAACCGCTACAGGTTACGAGCGAGACGCCGAAGTCTTAGCGGAAGATGTAGCGAACCTGCAAACCTGTGCTGAAAATGCTCAGAAGCTCTTATCGCTACAAACTTGGATAAGAGCACAACTGCAACACTCACTGCAGTAAAGACGAATCTGTCTATACTCGATACTAAGCCACATCCAAACGTTTATATTCTTTAGGGGTAATAACCTGTTGCCCCACAAAATCATTCAATTCTTGCATCATATCAATCAACGGCAGCAGCTCGTTCTTGTGGAACAGCCAATCTACCTTGTTCAAATCCAGTGACGTAATACTCTCGCGTCGAATGCTCATCAACTCGATTGGCACACGGTGAACCGAAAGCACCTCGTTCATGGTCTGGTTCTTCACATCGCGGTAAGAGTCTTTGGCTTCCACCTGACCAATTGGCTTGAGCTCAGGTGCTTTGGTGTCTTTACCTTTTGCATTCACAAACAGGTTTTTAAACGCCATGCCTTCTTGAGCTTGCAGCTGCTTCTTGATTGCCTTTTCTTGCTTCTCAGTCATCGAAGGCTCGTTCATATACAGTAAGTAACCTGCATGGTTACCGTTACGGTAATACTGACGACGAAACAAGGTAGCATCATCGTTCAGCCAAATAGACGTCAAAGAGCTAATGTGACTCGGCAAGCCATACAGTTCTTGAGCAACGTCATAATCACCCAAATAGAACACTTGGTTATGTTTGTAGTCGATACGGCCATCATCATCGTAAGCTCTTGGCTTATACGTCCATCCCAAGTCTTCACGCCTACGCATGTAAAGTGTCGGTAAGTGCTTGAGCTTAACGACTTCGCCTAAACCTCTATAATCCCGAATCACCTGCAGGTGAGCACCACCAAAAGTGAGGTAGTCTTGAATAAAGCGCTTTGCATCTTGGCGTGAAAGTAATCCACTCAACGCAATGGCATGCATTAACGTATTACGCTTAAACTCAATCGCACTCGAATGCATCGGGTTGGTGCGCAGTGCTTTGGCTAGCGTATCTAAGGCGATCGGTGGTTCGTATAAACCATCAACCAACGCCACTTCTAAATAACTGACAATGTCGCTGTTCATCACGCTCACGGGTTTAGAAAATTCAATCTCTATCACTTGGTCTCTCCAAAAATTAGGCTAGAAGAACTCGACAGTGGTGTCGGTGTCGTTATTAATATCAATCGGCTCCCAACGCAGAACGTGCATAGACGCCCAGGCTAAATCCGCATGAGAGCCAATTTTGCTGCGGTTGGAAGTAAAGGTAATTTGGTTACTTACTTTGGTGGTTTGCTGGCGAATCATTAAGAACGAGTGAACGAGATCATCCCACTCCGCTTCAAACTGTAAGCGGCCACTGTTAATAATTTCTCGTGATTTGTACGCCATCAAACGTTTCACTTCGGGTGAGTAATCCAACTCAACCAAAGCGGGATAAAACTTGCGAACAAGCTCAGCAACCGCAGAGCCTACGCCACTGGTATCCATCGCCATGTACACCACATTGTATTTATCGGTAATGCTGCGAATCGTGTCAGCCTGTTGCTCATAACTAGAGCCTTTAAGGCGCACTCGCTCAATCAGTCGGAACACGCCACCTTTGCGTTTCGGCTTCAACGCCACCACAAGGCCAGCATCATCCGAGCTTTCACCCGTTCCGCCGCCTCTTGGGTCATAACCGACCAAAACCTCAGCGTTACCCACAGGCCTTACTTTCTCGTGGTCGACATCTTTCCACAGTGATGTATCGGCCTTACAGGCCAGTAATGCTTTCAATGAGAAGAATGAAGCGCTGTCATCCAAAAACTTACAACGCAGCAGGTTGTCGAAAATCTCTTTAACCGGATACTTACGCTTAAGCTTATCCATGTTGAAGAAGGTCGCGCCCTTCTTAACCGCATCATCAACCGTGATCATTTGACGGAAGATAAAATCAACACCTAAAGCGCCGGCTTTAAGTGCCTTGTGGCTGATATCAATGCCGTGCTCTTTCTTGCCTTGCCATTTCGGGTAGGCTTCATGGGCCATGGTGGAAGGGGTTGAAATGTAAGTGGTGCGGAACTGCGCCTGAATCGACATACCGCCTGCATAATCATCCAACTCAGCAAAGCGAGGGATCCAAAACACTTCATCCCAATACATGTGGCCGTTAAAACCTTGAGAGGTCGCCACGTTGGTCGACATAAAACCAAGTTTTGCGCCGTTGCTTAACTCGATATCGTCCTTACCTTTAAGGTCAATACCACCAATCTCAATCGCGAACTGTCGAATGTAGTTTTTGAAAATATAAGACTGCTTTTTCGACGCAGAGATAAACACCTGGTTGTCGCCAGTCAGCACCGCATCTTCAAACGCTTCAAAGGCAAAATAGAACGTAAGACCAATCTGGCGCGACTTAAGATAAAAGCGCACTTCATTGATCTCATCGTTTTGTTTATGGCCGTGAATTTCCTTTTGGTATTCGAAAAAGGTTTTCTCGCGATACTCGTCCAACATCTCTTTGGTGATATGGGAAACATCGTTCTTCACCTTATTCGACTTACGCCCACGCTTTTGCTCGCCATCACTTCGGCCAGCTGGTCGGTTGCGTCTTTGCTCTGCTTCATCACGTTTGAATTGCTGTTCGAGCAACATTTTGAGCTCACGCTCTTGGCTCTCAAGCTTTTGGTCAACCCACATCAAGTAAGCAATGCGCTGTCTCATCATTAATTCGATGGGCGCGTCATCCCTCAGCGTTTTCCAATCAAACTGAGTTATCCATTTTTGAACCGTGCGAGTGGCCACACCAACCGCTTCTGCAATTTCTGCAGGCTTACGTTGGCGTAAAAACAGTCCCAAAGCTTTCGTTTGGTCGGCGGTATATAGCGGTTCGCTAACAACATTATTTTCCATGTTTGCATAGTGCTACAGCGCCTGTGATTACTCAGCTTGAACGATTTCTATATCAAGCGTTTAGAACTAGGACAAATACAAAAAGGCGGAGGCATTGGGTAAATTGGAATCATCGAATTTAGGAGAGTTTAGGCATGTTCCAATCAGAGCTAATTTGTATTTTACAGGCAGGAGCAACCATTGATGGTCGAGTCATTGAGCAAAAAATCATTGATGAGATTGCAGAAACTTACAACCCAGAAGTCTATACAGCTCGAATCAATGCAGACCATTATCCGTGGAGCAACAAGTATGGCTCAGTCCTATCTGTAGAAAAGAAAGATGACAAGCTATTCGCAGTACTGAAACCAAACTCAATGCTTTTACGTATGGCCGAGCAAGGCCAGCTTTTACATACCTCATGTGAGTTCTATGAAAAGTTTGCAGACACAGGGAAAGCCTACCTGACCGGATTGGCCCTGACTGATGAACCTGCATCGTTAGGGACGACACAGATTCAATTGTCGGCTAACAGCAAAGATAAAGCGTGTGTCCCAACGAGCTTTCAAATCACCTTGGAACAACTCTCTCAAAGCACCGAGGAAGAAGAAGCCTCGATGTTCAATAAATTTAAACGCTGGCTTAAGGGCGAAAGTGAACTTGAGCAGCTCTCACAACAACAGGAAGACGACGACATGAGTAAAGAACTTGAAGAGCTACTCAAGCAAAGCATTGAGCAAGGCAAAGAGAATCAGCAACAACTAAGCCAGTTAAGTGAGCAAGTTGAAAAGCTCAACACCAATGGTCAGCCGCAAGAACCTGAAGTCGAAGAAGGTGCTGAAGTGACTGAGCTGAAAGGTCAAGTCGAGACTCTTTCGTCACAGGTAGAAAGCCTAACAGGTCAAATCGAAAAGCTCAGCAAGCTAACCGATGAAGAGCAGCGCCAGTTAGCAGGCGAAGGTGATGACGACAATACTTATTTATAAGTGTTGATACGTTCTCAATCCATAACGTTTTAGATTAGGTAATAGACATGCAACAGCATACAAAAACAAAACTCAGTGCTTACGTGAAAGCGGTAGCCGCTCAAAACGATGTTGATGATGCAACAGAGAAATTCAACGTGAGCCCTAATGGTACTCAGCGCATTATCGCGGCTATCCGTGAAAGCAACTGGTTCCTAGAAAAAATCAACATCATTTCGGTGAAAAACCAAAAAGGTGAATCCATTGGCCTTGGTGTGACAGGCATGATTGCCAGCCGTACCGATACTTCTGGTGCAGGCAAACGCACACCTAAAGATCACTCAAGTATGGGGGCTATGCCTTACATGTGTGAGCAAGTGAACTTTGATACTGCACTACGTTACGCAAAAGTAGATGCATGGGCGCATCATAAAAACTTCAACACCTTGCTAAGTAAAGCGACTCGCGAACAGATTGATGCGAACAAAATCACTATCGGTTGGTATGGCGAAAGCGTTGCTGATAACACCAATGCAAGCGCGAACCCGAACGGTGAAGACGTAAACAAAGGTTGGTTCCAAGCCATGCGTGACCACAACGCAGCGCGACTTATCAAACAAGGTAAGAACGTGGGTGAAGTGCGTATTGGCCAAGGTGGTGACTTCATCAACCTAGACCTAGCGGTACTTGAAACGAAAAATCTATTGCATGACGCATGTGAAAACGATTCAAACCTTGTAGCCATTATCGGTTCTGATCTGCTTGCTTACGACAAAGCCAAGTTCTACGAAGCACACGGCAACACGCCAAGCGAGAAAGGCAAAATCCAAGAGCTGCAAGTCATCGGTACTTATGGCGGTTTGCCTGCTGTGAAAGTACCAGGCTTCCCTTCTACGGGCATCATGGTCACCAGTTACGACAACCTGTCCATCTACATTCAAGAAGGTTCTATTCGCCGCTCTACAGGTAAGAAGAACGATGAAAAAGACCAGATTGAAAACTTTGAGTCGATGAACATGGCTTACGTGATTGAAGAGCTAGGCAAAGCCGCTGCGATCGAGTTCAAAAACGTGAAACTTTGGATTAACGATGCCTGGCATTAAGCCAAGCACTAAAAACTAACACCCCCTCAATGCAGGCTCTATTGCTATTTCAGGTGCGCTTTGGTGCTAACTGTTATTCGCGATTGTCGGCCTGCATTCCCTAACCCAACAAGGATAAATCATGGAATTTGTCGGCAACAAAAACAAACCGTATCAATCTCAGTTGCCAGAAACGGGCAAATACCCAGTACTGAACATTTCAGAGTTTCAGTCTCTGTACCATTTCCAAAGCAATGAGACAGAGGCAGGCATTCTGCATCACGCGAAGGTGTCACGCATCAAAGTGCATTCTGAGCTTAAAGACACCTTAGTGCCTTTTGCTAGTTTGACAGCATTATCCCAAAAGCGCTTCGATGATGATGACTCTGCCGAAACACTTTACAAGCAGGCCGTGTTCGCACTAACCGCCGCGCAACTGATTAGCGTGCAAATGAGTGGTGACGCCACCGCCGAAGCCGCTGACAGACAAGAAGCGCTCACCAGTAAGAAAGAAGAGTGCGAAGTGCAGTACCGCCAAGCGATTGACCTACTAATTCACGCAGAAGAAACCTACTGCTTCGAGAGAGTGTAATGAAAGCACTGCAAAGCTTAACGGACTTATTCAAAAGCCATGTGACAGACGCGGCCAAAATGGATGTATGGGCAGAGGATGGCGCCTTATTTTGTGGGCAAGGTGCTTTTGTCGATGGATTTGAAATTGAATACACCGCCATCGTTTTCTTGCAAAGCGCCAAGTTAGAGCCGCAAGTTTTGTTTATGCATTTAGTCAGCTGGCTTAATAAGTTCGACCCAGAGCGAGCAGAAAAAGGCTTACCCATGCCGACGTTCGCGCTAGAGCCTCTCGATAAAGGCGCGTTTGATCTCAAGCTGAAAATTGATATTCGCGAAGAGTTCGACCTTCAAGAAAGCGAACAAGGCAATTGGAAGCAAGGCGATACCCGTTATGAATGTGTCAGTGGATTCGAAGCACGAGCCGATGAAGACCAACTCGGTGAATTGGTCCACTTTGTCGGCCACTTAGATGATTTACCATGAGTGAATTAACACTCACGACGCCTGAACAACTGACTCAAGTTGTGGAAAGTTTAGTGCTTACGGCCAGTGATAAGTTTGAGCTGAATAAACGAATGGCCAACCGAGCACGGCAGTTCTTTCGTCAGCAAATTCGCGCTCAACGAGATATAGACAATAACCCGTACCAAGGCCGAACGCGGCGAAAGACAACCCAACTATGGGATGGCACTCAAGCACAGAACACCGTTAACAATAAAAACATGCTGCTCGGTTTTGGTAAGGCATTAAGAACTCACGTAACAGAAGATAGCTTTGAGATTGGCCTAAAAGGCGTCGCGGGTCGCATCGGCCAAGAGCACAACCAAGGCTCTCAAGTGTCATTCACGACTCGCGTTAATGGCCACTACAACAGCAAAACAGGTCAATGGACAGGCGGCGTGAGAACCAAGCGCAATTATCAAATGCCCAAACGAACCTTCATTGGTTGGACACCTGCTCTAGAGCGAGAGCTACTCGCCATGGCAGCGGAACACTTTGCACTAGAGGATGCAGCGTAATGGATAAACAAGTAGATAAACCCAAAGTACCCACCTTCAAGGTTAAGCCCGCCACTAAAGGCTTAATCGTGAAAGACCCAATTACCCGAGAGCCATTGAAAGCAGCAGGTGAAGAAAAGCCTCGCAACGCTTACTGGCTACGTCGACTCGCTGAAGAAAGTGTCGTGGATATCGACAAAACAGCCAAGCCCACAGCCAAGAAGGAAACTAAATAATGAGTATTGGTTTTGCTGAAGTACCAAGCACCGCTCGCGTTCCCGGTGTCTACATTGAAATTGATAATAGCCTGGCCAACAGCGCAGAAGACTTGCAAGTCGTCTTGGCGATCTGTAATGCGGTAAGCGGTGCAACGGTCGCGGCTAATAAAGTCACGCTGTGTATGGATGAAACCATTGCGGCCACTTCGTTTGGCGCGAGTAGCGACATCGTGGAAATGGTCACCTACTTCCGTAAGCAAGATAAAACCATGCCAATTTACGCGATCAGCGTGGGTAGCGGTGATATCGCAAGTGCATTGGCCACGCTAGGTGACACGCAATACCACCACATCATGTGCTCATTAAATGACGATACTACCATTCGCGAGTTGGGTACCTTTCTTGAAAACCGTTATACAGCATTAGAACAAGTGCCAGGTATTGCGTATCTACCGAAGAAAGGCACGCACGCCGAGCTAGTTACCTTTTCAGCAAAGAGCAACTGCCCGTTAATCAACTTCCTGCCAATCAACAACTTTGGTGACTCTAAAGACCAAACGTTGTCAGATGCAGCAGCGGTTGGTGCGTGGGTAGGTCAAATCGCCCCGTCATTGGCCATCGACCCTTGCAGGCCGCTACAAACACTCAAGTTAAACGGTGTTTACTCACTGGCAACGCAAGAGTGGGATTGGGCTGAGCGCAACCTATTTTTGTATGAAGGCTTGAGTACCTACACGGTGAACTCAGCGAATGAAGTGTTAATTGAACGTGCAGTGACGGCTTACACCGAAAACGCAGCTGGCGTAACAGACAACAGTTACCTCGATGTCATGACACCGGCAACCGCCATGTACTTCCGCCAGAAACAGCGCTCATTGATCTTAAGTGTCTACCCTCGCCATAAAGTTGCGAAAGACGGTACCAAGTTCGCCAAAGGTCAGCCGATTGTTACGCCGACCATGTTTAAAGCCAAGCTGTTGACCTTGTATCGAGATCTGGAATACCAAGGCATCGTGCAAGATTTCGATGGCTACAAAAAGTCGCTCATTGTCGAGCTTGATAAAACCAACAAGCAGCGCGTCAACTACCAAGATTCACCGCAGTTCGTGAACGGTTTGATTATCGTTGCAGGCAAAATTCAATTTAGGAAGTAAGTCATGGGAACAAAAATTACTAGCCGTGCCGTCCTTAACGCAGGCTCACTGGGTCGCCTTCCCCTTAAAGAAGGTGCTGAATTTGGAATGGGCAACATGAAGCGCGAAACCGTCATGGGTGACGATGGCCCTTTGGGTTTCTCTGAACAATTCTCAGATGCGCCTTTCATCAAGTGCACCATCATTCACGCTCAAGACACCGATGAAAAAGCCATTGCTGATTTTGTAGGTGAAGACATCACCTTAGAAACGAACACAAGCCGCGCATACACCTTGAAAGGCGCATGGACAGTCGACCCACTTACCGTCGCGGTAAAAGATGGTCAGCTTGAAGTGGTCTTCAACGGTGACGAACTCATCCCGCAGTAAGGAGAAACACCATGATATCCATACTGATGAAACGAGAGGCTCTGAAGGATAAACCATTAACGGTTGAAACCTTTGAAGCTACCGACAGTGTCGACCTTCTCAACGATGTTGGCGCGATTAGCGAATCAGCATTAAGTCAATCTGTTCGCACTGCTTTTGCTGATAAGCCTTGGGAAGAAACACAGAACGTGTTTAAGCAAGACCAAAGCCGCTTGCGTACTTTGTCTGGTTCAAAAGAGAAAGACCCGTACAAACAAGAGCTCATTAACAAGTACCGCCCACTGGTTGAAAAATTACTGGTTACTCACAAAGGCGACTACGGCAACCTTGATGTGATGTGGTGCTTTTATATGTGGCACTTTGACCTTGGCAAGTTTGAAGAGATCCACGATGACTTTCGAGCGGCCATTGATGGCGGGTTAGAAACGCCGGCTAATTTCAAAGTGAACGGTCAAACGGGCTTCTGTGATTACGTGTTTAAGTACACGCACAAAGCGCATACTGAAAAGAAAGAATACAAGCGCGAATACCTGCTTAAAGCCGTGAATGATTTACTTGCGGGTGAGCTTGCTACCAACGCCCCACTCAAAGTGAAGATGTTCCGCCTAGTCGGTAATTGGTACTTCGACGCTGGCGAGAAAGAAAAGGCGCACAACCTGTTTGAGATAGTGATGAAGCTAGATCCAAACAAAGGCGGCGTGAAGAAGAAACTAGAAGCATTACAAAAGGAGCTTGGTTATGACAGCCCAAACTAAAAAAGTACAACTGGCCGTAGCGATTGAACGTGATGGCGCAGAGATAAAAGAGATTGAGCTGCGTAAGCCCAACTCCGGTAATTTACGCGGCCTTAGTTTGGTTGATGTCTGTGAAATGAAATTTGAAGCCGGTGAAGTCTTACTGCCACGCATTTCAAATCTAAATGAACGTGACGTCTTAAATATGCCTGTTGAGAACTGGGCGCCACTACTGACGACCATCGCCTCTTTTTTCGTCAATACGGAACTGTAATTGAGCACGTAGAAGACTATTACGCAGACATAGCCTCTGTATTTCATTGGCCACCAAGCGAAATAGACAAACTCAGCTACAACGACCTCTTGTTGTTTCGAGAGAAAGCCCGGCAAAGAACCGAAACTGAAGAGAGCGAATAAGCTCTCTTTTTTTATATCCGCAAAAGGCAAACGCTATGAAGATGAATTTATCGATTGTTATGGGGATGGTAGATAAAGTATCAGCCAAAGCCAAAAGCATGTCGAAAGAGACAAACCGCTACACGAAGGCCATCCAAAAATCACAAAAAGCTCAAGCTGATGATTCAGCAGCTATGGGAATGATTAACAGCTACAACAACATTAAAAAAATTAAGCAACAAAACAAACTCACCTTACAAGCTGAACAAGAGCAACTGGAAAAGCTGACTAAAAAATCCAAAGCGCTTCAAGCCCCAAGTGCCAAGTTAACCGCTCAAATTGCCAAGCAACAAGCGAAAGTCAGCAAATTAACCACAGAGCAAACTGGATACCAACAGAACCTATCAGAGCTGCGTAAGAACCTGACTAAAACAGGCGTAAAGGTCTATAAGCTCGATAGTGAATATGAGCGGTTGAGCCAAAGCTATAAGAAACATGGCAAAGAAATCACCGCTGTAGAAAAAAAGTATGCTAAGTGGCAGAAAAGGCTCAGCGGTGTTCAAAAGCTCGGTGGGGCAATCAAAATGCCTCAAATTGGCAAGGCCGCGCTTGGTAAAGGAGCGGCATTACTCGGTGGCTTCAGCCTTGCTGGGTTAGTCAGTGAAGTGAACAGCGCTGCAGGTGAAATGGATGCCCTAGCAAAAAAATCAGCAACACTGAAAATGTCTATCAGTGAGCTGCAAGCCATACGCAAACAAGCTTCACATACAGGTGTAGAAGAAGACACGATGTCATCGGCTATGACTCGATTCACTAAGCGGCTAGGTGTTTTACAAACTACAGGTAGCGGAGCGCTTGGCTCATACCTTAAGAAAAGTGGTAATTCTGCCTTCAAAGATCTAGAAGGTGCTGCTAATACTCAAGAAGCGTATGAGACATTACTGCAGTCATTCTCCAAACTAAAAACAGCTCAAGAACAAATGGCCTTTGCTGATGCTGCGTTTGGACAGGATGGCCGTCAAATGCTTCTCTTGCTAAGAGAAGGTACTGAAGGGTTAGCTAAATCACGCAAAGAGTTAGCCGAACTAGGAGGTGGAGCTAGCGCCGAAGATGCAGCAAAAGCCGAAGCCTATAATGATGCAATGCAGCGCATTCAAGAAAGCTATAAATCTATTAAGTTTGCAGCGCTTGCTCCAATCATGGAAAAAGTCACCAATGCCTTCGATAAATTCACAGAGAAATTCAAGAACGCTAAATTTCGTGATGAAACTATCGAGCAAATCACTCAAGCAGTGAAAGGCTTATACAATGGCTTGGAGTTCCTTGGGCGAATATTAGTCTTCACTGCTAAATACTTTAAAGAAATGATCGCGGTTCTTGCCATTGTCAAAGCTGCAATGATTGCCGTGAATGCAATTATTTTAGGTAATCCTATTGGGTTGTTGATAGCAGGCATCATGGCTGCTGTGGCTGCAATTCTTTATTTAGTCGACCACTTCTGGGGATTAGATAATGTGATGAAAGCAATCGGCAACGGCATTCGCTATTTATGGGGAGAGTTTAAGAAACTCATAAATAAACTGCCAGATTCACTTATTCCCGATGGTTGGAAAATCGATACCGAAGATGCGGAAAAATCGGTTGATAACCTCGCAAGCAAAATGAACAAGATTAAAGATAAAAAGGCAAAGCTGGGGGTGACCACAGAGCAAACCGATCGTAAGAGAACCGAGGTCACGACACATTCGTACCTGACAGGTGATTTTTCTCAGCCGGAGGTAGCCAATTCAGATCACCTGCTTAATCAATCCTTTGATAGCCTTGCCAAAAAAATGGACAAGATTAAAAATAAAAATGCAAAGTTGGGGATCACAACAGAACCAAACGACAGGAAGAGAACAGAGCATACGACACCTTCATACCAAGCGGGTGAATTACCTCTTCAGTCATACCAGCCGCTCAAACCTCAGTCCATTAACAACAAGTCAGAAGTGTCACTCACCATAAAGTCTCAAACACCAGTCGCTATAGATAAAGCTAAGAGTGATAAGGGTATAGATTTGAACTTAGACGTGGGGAATATGGCGACGAGCTTTTAAGAACAATGAACTTAAACCAAAGCACCCAACAAGGGTGCTTTTTTATAGCTGCAACATAGTCATGGATAACTACACTCGATAACTTTTGAGATACCGTTGCTTTGCTACCAAAAACACAAAACCGCTAAACAAGGCGGTTTTTCGAGTTCTGAGTTAAGGCGTACTCAACAATAAAAAGGTGTACCGAAAGTTAGAAGATCGCCTATGGTACGCCTAAAACAGCCCAACCCCTTTATTTGCCTGAGAAGTAGATCCCATCCAACATCGGTGCAACAGAAAGTCGGTTTGATTGATACATTAAAATTATTCCTTATAAAGCAACAACTTAGTCAATAACCCTTTGATCGACTGTTGCAAGGTTGAAACACTCAAATACCCCTTATTGTCCCCCAAGGGACATTTTAGGGGACAATTTGAGGGACATTAAAAACGAAATGCGGTGGATTATACACACACTGGCATTTCGTGACAAAACTCACACTAGAAACAGCCTCTTTCAATCCAAAAAGAGGCTTACAATGGCTACATCTACAATAGAAACAATCAAGAGAAAAACGGGAACAAAATATAAAGCTCGTATCCGACTCACTCGCAAAGGGAAAAAGCTGTATGAAGAGTCAAAGACGTTTGATAAACGCACTGACGCAAAAAAGTGGGCAGCAGAGACACTTGAGAACCTAGAGACAAACGGAATCCCTGATGGTAGCGCTAAGTCTAAACCCATTACGATAGGTGATCTCATAACGCTTTATATGAATGACCCCGTTATAGCACCAACCATTGGTCGTTCAAAACATGCAGTATTAAGTCGACTGCGAACATACCCGTTAGCACTGCTGTACTCTCATGAGATACAAGCTTATGACCTCATCAAACACTGCAAAATGAGACAAGCTGAAGACTCGTGTCCTCAGCCTCAAACCATTTATCATGATATTACCTATCTAAAAAGCGTCCTTGATGTAGCTAATGCCATGTTTGGCTATAAAGCCAATACGCAGGCTCACCATGAGGCTATACCATCGCTGATTCATTACGGGCTAATTGGTAGATCAAACCAAAGGGATCGACGTCCAACCCCTGAAGAGCTAAGGATTATGGAGGAGGGTTTACTTCAAAGGCAGCAACATCACGCTTCACACATACCTCTTGTTGATATCTTTCATGTATCTACTAATACATGTATGAGGGTCAGTGAAATTACAAAGTTACGCTGGGATGACTTCAATAGCTCCTCAGCAACTCTTATTGTACGAAATAGAAAGAACCCTCGTAACAAGATAGGGAACAACACCACAATCCCTTTAGACGAGAAAACTAAAGAAATAATCTTGCGACAACCACGAGTCAATGATCTAATTTTTCCGGTTGAATCGAGGTCAATCACCGCAGCTTGGCAAAGAGTCGCTAAAGCTAATGGTATTGATGACCTTAGGTATCACGACTTACGTGCAGAGGCTGCTTGTAGGCTATTTGAAAGAGGATTAGATGTAGTACAGATAAGCAAGATCACGGGACATAGAGACATTAATGTTCTTAACAATATCTACCTTCGGCTAGGGGTAGAAGCCATGCATAACCGATAACTCAGAGCAAGTTAAGCGAGGGCGAATGTGCCCCCGCTTTCTTGGCACTAAAACACCTTATCTCAACTTTGGTACACCAAATCACCTAATTTACTAAAATTATTCGAATTATTTGCTCTGGCAACTGACCCAATTATAAATTGAGTCACAGAAAAAGTCACATACATGAGCAGAGACGACATGGCAACAACAACAGTTGAAGTAGTAAAAAGAAAAGACGAGCTGAAGTACAAGGCTCGTATTAGAAAGTACCTCTTCGGGAAAAAATTAATTGAAGTTTGCAGAACATTTGATTCAAGACAGGGAGCAACACGATGGCTAGAAGAGGCGAAGCAAATTGAAAAAAAAGAAGGCTACAAGGGGTTAGTTTATCTAAAGCTCAACCAAAAAGTTACCGTAGGGGGCGCTTTAGATAAGCTAATGTCAAATAAAAACTTTTTAGATACAACAAGCAAACAAGTCATTTCAAACCTGAAGATGCTAAAGGGATTCTCTATTACCAAAATTGAGCTCGCCTACCTGATGCCGTGCCACCTGATTGAACACGTGAATGAAAGAAAAACAAAAAATCCAGCCATCTCACCTGCGACTATCAGCGTAGATCTTTCTAATTTGAAGTCAGCTCTCAAACAAGCAAAAACTATATTTACTTTAAGATTCGAAGTTGAGGTTTTTGAAGAGGCATGTTTTGTTCTACGCAAACAGAAAGCCATAGCCCAAAGCACACCTCGAGAACGTCTCTTAAGTGACGTCGAGATGGAACGGCTAACTGAATACGTGCAAGCCGAAAATACAACACTTCCTCTAGCGGACATCGTTGGACTAGCCAACGAAATTGGTCCGAGACTGGGAGAAATAACAAAAGTACCATGGGATGACTACAACAGAAAAGAAGGGACTCTAACCATACGAAATAGAAAGAGCCCGAACTGTCGAAAACCAACATCAGTAATACAACTAACAGAATCACAGGTTCATCTAATTGAAAGGCAGATGCCGAAAAAGGTGTCAGGTGATCAGCCTATATTCCCTTACCTTGGAGGCAGCATCACCGCAGCATTCCGTAAAGCTGTACAAAAAGCAGGAATTGAAGACTACCAATTTAGAGATTTAAAAGCCCACGCTGTGACTACCATGTTCAAGGCAGGGAAAACTCTTGAAGAGATTGGAAAAATCACAGGGAATCGGAGTACGAAAATTTTGTATGGGCACTATTTGCGGTTGATCGAACTTTCGACTAAGTAATAAGTTTCGTCGAGATCAAGTTAAGTCTAATGCACCCTAAGTGCCACCACTCAGTTCTAGTTCAGCGAATGGTGACTACTTTTTAAATGGTTAATTGAGCACTGCTAGCTAGCATCAATCAATATAACAAGGGTGTACACGATAACCTTTGACGAGTCGACCGTCATTTTTTGAGGGGATCTGGTCTTCAACGATATAACCCAGTTTTTCTAGCATTTGAATCGCATCAGCACGTTCATATTTGTCTTTCAGATCTTTCCATTTTGCCCACGCAATGTCTTGCGCGGTGAAGTGTGGGTATAAGTGTCTTAGTTTGGACTCCAGCTTCTTCGCAGAGTCGTAACTGATGATTTTAGAGTTTGATAACGCAATAATACGTTGTGCATGCAACTCTAGATAACTGCTCCAACTGATAGCCTGCAATAGGGCACG
Organism: Vibrio sp. 10N.247.310.24; assembly: GCF_041467175.1. Taxonomy (NCBI): domain Bacteria; kingdom Pseudomonadati; phylum Pseudomonadota; class Gammaproteobacteria; order Vibrionales; family Vibrionaceae; genus Vibrio; species Vibrio sp. 10N.247.310.24. The sequence continues at coordinate 9,261 of NZ_JBFSUD010000033.1, read as the reverse complement.
CTTGGATATGCGCAGCTTCGGCTTAAATGACGTCTCATGTAACTGCTCTGTAGCTTGATCGACAAGGTGGAATACTAGCGCTAACTTGGCACAGTGGGCAGGTCTTTTTCCATAGAACGATTGAAGCGATTCTGTCGCTGATAGTTGCCTTTCTACTGCTTGTTTATTCCAAGTATCCCAACGTTTTTGAGCTTCGGGACTAAAGGTGAATGTCACTGGTTCAAGCGGTGTATCGAATTGGCTAAATAACTCAAAAAATTTCATCACAGCTTTGACGAGGTCGCCATCAATTTTTGTATCTGTAGCTTTAATGTTGTGGATATCAGGCATGACACCCATCTGTAAAAATCGTTCGAGTAACCCGTCGTCTTTGACACCTTTGAGCTTCTCAATAACCTCTCTTCGGAGCATTTTGGGTTGGATACCGCCAACGACAGACATACATAATCGTTTCAGTACGATATTTTTTCTCGTCACTCGATTCTGTTTATATTCACTATTCGAGGCATCATGCGCAGTAAGGTAAAACGCTCTCTCTTCCTCTCGCCCATTTTTCCTTAATGAGTCGAACCACCCGCTCAATTCATCCCTCACACAGAGCACACCACTAGGGTTTGTCTCTAATAACTGACAAGCCGCCTCCATTGTAGTGTCATTACAAACCAATTCGCGCGCTATTGGTGGTTCAGGTTCAATCAAGGTCGACAAACGCTCTGCTAACTCCATGACTAGAGAGTCATCCTCTCGCTCAGTTGCTTCATCTAGCTCAGATATCAGGCGCTTATACTCTTTATCATGGCGTCTTTTATGCGCAACATAGATTATATTCTTGAGCTTATTATCTTCTTCAAGTGCGTTTTTCTGAAGCTCTTGCAAAAATCTGACGCCAGCATCGAGCGCTGGGCTTTTCATGTCTGAGGCATAGCCGACAATCATCGAGAAAAATATTGGATTAAGTGACCAACTATCATTTTGTTTCGGCTGCACCTCCACGTTGCCACCGAGGACAATACTCAAACTTGAAATTAAAGTAACAGCTAAAAAGTCAGGCGCGGTATTGTTAAGTGAGTACGCTGCACTATAGCAATAGGCTCTCAGCGCTTTGGGCAACATTTGCGGGTGAAGAGGCTTTACACTATTTAAGTCAAATCGCTCTTCATCTTCAGGGATTGGTTGAGGAGTTCCCCAAGAAAACTCAACTTTGTTTTGCACTTCTGGTGGGGTTAAAACATTATTCTTTTCTTTCATAAGAATCATTTTTCTTAAACATGAATCTTATTGAACGGCGATGCAAATTTTTTTCGCTGATTTTCAAAAAAGCCGCACTGGTATTGTGCGGTCTATGAATGAACTAAATCAAAGCTAACAGTAGGTCTATCCACATCACCCACATTTTCCACATTGATGGTATTAAGTGCAATTCTGCATTCGCAGAGCCTCGCTTCTTGATCTGCAAACTGCGTTTGCAGCATCAAAAAACGAGGTTGAGTTCTGCTGCTTTGCCCCACCACACACCAACATATCAAACACCAAGCTCGCAACCCCCTTAGAAACCAACTATTCATACAACGCCTTCATCGCTTTTGCTTCACCGCCTAACAAATGCTTAATCTTACTGTTGAAGTGCTCGATGATGGTTTCTACTTTCTGGGCGATATTGTGTGGGTGCAGACGAACCCACTTCGCCATCTTGGTAGCGGCTTTCTTGCTATCGACTTCTTGGTCTGACGCAGGGTTATCATGTGCTAGTTGATAGGCAACTCGATAACTGGTGTAGCAGTTGGATTGCGGTCAGTTTCTGGGTAGTGCTTGACTAGTTTATCCCTCTACTCAGTTTGTGACTGCTTAGCAAAGGCGATGACATATTCAGTATAAAGTGCCAACTCTTTGTTGTACTTATTTGACTCTCCCATTAGCCAACCTTAGACTGCACTTGGTCAAGGATGTCGTTTTGAAACACTTGTTCTTGTGTGATGCTAATTGTCATCATAATGCCCTTGTAGCTGTCTAATACTGAGACTGCTTGCTTGGCTGTTTACCTTATATACTAAACGATCTTTCTGATTGATTCTCATAGATAAGAATTCTGATAGATCACCTGTTAAGCTTTCAATTTGCCCTACGTTAGCGTGTGGGTTGACCCTTATGATCGTGAGTTTATCTCTTAAGCTATTTATTAAAGAGGTATCGTTACGTTGATAAATATCTATTAGATCTGCTTTGGCTCTATCACTAAGCTCTAAGGTAAAACGAAAACGGTCATAGTTCTCACTGCACCAATGCTCAACATTCTCAATGGAGTCGAAGGTTTGATCAATATCCCCCCAAAACTCAGTGTGGCAGCGTGGGTGGTCACCATTACTAATATGCCTAATATTTATTGACTCGGTATGAACTTCACAGGTATCAGTAATAGATTGTTTGTCCATTGATAATTGATGATGATTCCATCTTACATTGGTATTGAAACTGATCGCTAAAGTATCAAAAATGTAGGCGCAGGCTAACCCTGTATTATTAAGAACACCCTCAAAATAAAACTCACTATTTTGAGTGACCTCTTGCTGTTGTTTTATTTCACCTGAAGCGATAAGTGGGGTTTGGTAAACATTGGTGTTATTTGCAAGTTCACTTTTTACTCTACGAGAAAAGTCTCTGCTCTCTTTCGATAATTTACCTAAGAAGGTACTAAAGTTATCTTGCCCTACGAAAGCGTCCATCGCTTTAAATTCTTGATTAACTCTTACTTTCTCAATCCCATTTTGCTTTAACTCTTTGACTACCTGAAAGTAAGTCGTCAACTGTTGCTGGAAATCATGCTCGCACAGAGGCAAAGATGACTCATTTAATGTCACAAAATTAGTCATATTCAATCCCGAGAAGCCTGTCTAACTGGATATCCCATTCATCAAAAAAACCTTCAGGCCATTTGTCTACACTACCGTCATCGTTAATTTTAATTGGAGTAGCTTGTGCTGAAGATTCTCCTTCAGAACGTTCAAAAAAGTATACGCTAGAGTCATCACTTGATAATTCGCCCTCTTTAATCGCAACACGAACTGCATTTAAGATATGATCACTATGAGTCTCGACAACTAATTGAACTTCACTGTTTGCTACAAATGATAGAAAAGCTCCTAGCTGTGCTTGCGCTTTCGGGTGTAGTTGCACTTCTGGGTTTTCAATAAGTACAAGATCACCTTTCTTACTCATTAAGCATATTATGATAACCTTAGCGATATAACTCATCCCTGCGCCAAGGTTAAATGGGGACACATTGCTATCAATATCTTTTACGTTAAAATAAACCCTAACTTGGTCACCAGATTTTTCTGTGATTAATTCCGTCTCAGAACCAGTAATAAAGCTCAACCACTTACCTACTTGATAGGACATTGTTTGAGAGCCATCAAACTTGAGCAAAGATTCAGATAAGATATTCCCTTTCACTTTTTCGAAGGTTGAGAATAGATATTCACCTAAATTTCCTACTTTACGCTCAGACACTTGCACTAAATCTTGAGCACCTATTCGGTTAGCATTTAAGTACAGAAGTTCTTTATCTGTTTCATTTTCTTCTAATTCGTACAGGTAAGGTAGCTGTGAAGACTTTTCAACCCCGTCTGATGTTAACTTTATAGAGTGGTGAGTGTTATCACTGTCGACTGCAGCGAGTTCAATTGACTTAGCGTTATTTTTTTTATTACGTATTGTTGTAAAGTCACTTAAATATCGAACGAGGTCTTCCATGCTATAGCGATTACTCACTTGGCTATTTTTAATGAGCAGCATTAAAGCTTGAATTACCGTTGACTTACCGGAAGAGTTAGCCCCGGTAAGCAATGTTAAAGGGGCGAGTTCTAGAGTAACGGTGTCAATACCTTTTAAATTTTTAATCTCTAGATGTCTAAGCATTGTTTATTCCTTGTGCGATTTCATAAGCAGTTTCAAATCTCAATTTAATATAGTCAACGGTGTCCATTGAACCTGATAAGTAGTCTTCACTATCAATATCCGCTTTATATTGTTCGACAATTTCTTGAGCAGAATCGTATTCAATAAGATTGGTATCAACATAACAAAACGAAAAAGTCAGCATCTCAAATAACCCCATATTCACTGGACGCCGATTGCCGCCAGCATATTTTGGAGCAAAACGGTAAGCATCAGTACCCAAGACTTCATAGACTCTTGCCATTCCTGTAATACACCAAGATTCTACTTCTTCGATTAAGCTATCAGAAGCGGTTGTATTGATAAAAGTCATTACCGAGGCAAGAAAAGTATCAATGTCAGAGCGATATACAATATTCTTGGGTAATTTACCCAGAGTTAGAAGATAGAATGCTATAAACCTCAATACCAAGTACCTATCTCGCATTCGCTCTGAGTTAACCCCATGACCAGTAGCGTTTGCAAACTCGGTTGACTCCGCAATACGCTCCATCAGCTTTGTGGCTTTTCCTTGGTATAGTGCATGGCGCATCTCTTGTTTATTAAGATTCATTCCTCCACGGTTAACACGCTCAAAAATATTAAACTTAACGTATTCCGGTGTCGGAGGTTGAATGATATAAACGTTTAATTGATAGTCTTCTAGCTTTGATTGTAATAAAGGTGGAATGTCATCAAAATGATGATTATTAAGACTTGGTAGCATTTGTAGGTGCTTTAGCGCAAATTCATTATTGATAAAATGTTTTAACGCTGTAGTACGCTGCTTACCGTCAATGATCTGGCGGATACCTAGCTCGTTTTCAAATAGGTAGATCACGGGGATGGGGATACCCATTAGAATCGATTCAACTAACTCAGATTGGCGCTGCACATTCCATACACTATTGCGCTGAAAATCAGGAGATAGAACTAGCGAGCCTCGCTCGGCACGGCGTAAAAACTCAAACACGCTGTAACTATCTTTAGCGATTCGAACCTCTGTATCTGTTCCCATTGGGTGTGGGTGACGATTTAACTCCAGTTCTTCTTGATTTTCTATCTCAATAATGTCGTTGGGATTAGTCATGTCTTTGCCTAACTACTTATATTTTTTAATCCATTCATCGCTTAAGGCAAGCATAGCATTATGCTTCCCAATCACGAACATCAATCTTGCCTGTTACTGATTGTTGTTAGCCGTATCTTGAGACATAGGAAATCAGCACTTATGAGAATAAAATTGTGCTGATTATATCTGAAAAATCAAATATTGATGTGATCTAATCGGGGGAGAGGTAACGAACGTTATTCTCCCTCATATCAATCCAAAGTATTTCAGTAACTAAGGCAGCGACCCTATTAGCACTGCCATCGCTATAGCCAGAGTTTAAGTCCCCTTCGACTTTGATACCTAAACCTTCTAACAGAGGGGGGACCATCATGATAAATGACGCATATTCAAATAATAAGTCGTTTTCTTTGTATCGCTGTCGTAGATTCTTTTCAGCTCTTTCAACAATTGCTTGGCGGTAGCAATAAGGAAAATGTATGAGTTTTGTCATCATTTTTCTTAACTGTAGAAATTTAAAAAAGACGACACAAACTTTTTTTCAGCTCGCTTTCGCTGTTGCCACTTCTCTTGTTATCGACTTGATCTAACAGTTTTTTCAACATTATCGACAACTCTTTATCTTCCACAGAGGCATCTAGGGTGTCGACCACGTTAAGTTCTTTTTTCATACGGTTGTATTGTCGATTCATTTGCCTAGAGTCTTCTGACTTGAATGCTTCTAACCACTTATTTGCCTGACTCATCAGCTTAATTAATCGCTGTGTTGTTTCGTTCTCTTTGTTATCAATTTCTTGATTACGACGAGCGGCTTTAACTTTCCATTGTGGAGCGCGTCTCCTTGCTTGACCAAGGTAATCTTTCTGTAGTGAGTAGCTTCGATGATCGATGTTCATCACTTCGAGTATCGCAGTATTGAAAGCTTGTTTTACAAGTCTCGTTGTAGACTTTCTTTGTAGATCTCGCAGATAAACTAAGTCATTAGTGAACTTACCCAAAAGCAGGTGCAAATGGTCGCCAGCACCTCGCACCTCTTGAGATTGGTTCTGTTGATGTACTACCGCTCTCGTAATCTGAGCTAAGTCCTTGCCAGTGACGTCAAGAGAGCAGGCAAGATTGCGCATAATGATGTTGAGTATCTTACGCCATTCTTGGCTGTTGGGGCGAATGCCTTTGGGGAGAGTACAAACCAATTCAATCGCAGCCTTAGGTGGGCGACCGCCTTTGCGTTTGTGCGCTTGACGAAGAGAGTATTTGTCACAATTTCTTATCATGTTCAGCGATGTGTCCTCGCTGCCAAATAGATTCAAAATTGCTTCTGTATTGCAGTGGTTTTTGTGCTTTACGTCGTTCAGATACTTCTCTCTAGCAAGCACACACTTTGCTGATTCTGTTATAACTGTCCAGTTTTTTAGCATCTCTTTATTGTAATGATACAAATAAAGCCAATGGTTTCAAAACTTTACTCTCAATATGCGGCAGTCAAGATAGGCAAACCTAGCAACAAGTTGCTTCGTCCTGTTTGCCATCTTGCGGGGAGACCCTGCGACCCCTGCTCTACCATTTAAAATGGTAGTTCAATTTGCTTACCCATCAACACTTGAGCTGCATCTTGCACTATTGACTCAGCCAACTCTTGAGACTCTTTTTTCAGCCGAGAGAAGTCGTCAATATCTCTCAATGGCTTTATAGTCGGTGCAGCTAGAATCATCGCAGGGAAGTCTCTATTAAAAACCCTTTCTAGAAACTGAAATTCTTTACTTTTTTGTCGTATATCTTGCTGATCTAGGTAGCCTTTCTCTATGCATTGCTCGATGACAGCTTCCCATGTCATGACTTTAAAGTTTTCAAATTTATGAAATTCACACGCAACGAGAAGTCGTTTCGTAAATACAAAATGGTTGTCGCTCATAGTTTTATTTAAGCGTACATTTTTTTCCTAAGTGCACAAAAATTTTATTTGCAACTGCACTTCACGTTGTCGTCACTACTGACTGAGAGGTGATGTGGGTGATGTGGGTGATGTGGGTGAGGCTACTCTAATATAAAAAGATTAAAAGAGAATTGTCCCCCAAAAAGATCCTACTGTATGATGAAGTCGGCTGTTTCAAATTTGAGAGTTTTTTATCCCTCAAATGTCCCCCAGAGTGTCGGCTCAATCTTAAAGCTATGATTTATAATGCTATATTCAGCAGTTGCACATATCCAACATGGGTGCAACGGATAAGCGGTTAGCCGCGTATTTACTGGTATTGTCAGGTTTCATAAAGCGTTACTCAAAATCTATACACTGCATATATATACAGAAACTCGCTAGTTCAGCCGCAAGCTCCCCCACTCAGTACGCTTATAGTACGTATTGATGGAGTGGAACGAAGGCATCTAGCATTAAAAAGAACACTTCAAAGCGGTGAATCACGCTTCACAGTGGACATTGTAGTCAAAAATAATTCGGCGATTATACACAGGGAATCGAAAACATTCAGGAACAAAGACCAACTTATTTTTCCCTACAACTCACGAAGTGTTAGTGCAGGCTTTCAGCGAGTGAGAAACGAATTGGGTATTGAGGATTTGAGGTATCACGACCTACGAAGAGAGGGAGCAAGTCAGTTGTTTGGAAAGGGCTACTCTATTGAAGAAGTAGCTCAAGTGACTGGGCATAGATATCTAAATATTTTGTGGCAAGTTTATACTCAATCATTCCCAGCAAACCTTCATAAGAAATCATTAAACGACTGATAAATAAAAAGTAATAACCCCACACAAATGGGTGGCAAGATTATCAATAAAAACAAGACCTTGAAAGTAACTCTAGGCAACCCAATATTGTCAAAAAGTTAATATGCACACCAAGAGGCCACTATGGGAAAAGGACTTAGCGAAGCTCTGAAAGAAATTCCAGAGGATTACGAACATGAATATAACGCTTACTATCTCGCTAAGGATTTTTATTCTCCGGGTTTTTTATCAACACTAACAGCGTACCTCAAAGACAAGAGAACTCCTGAGCGTAATTTTGACTGTGATCCAAAAATAGCTGGATACCTCAGAACTTTAGGTTTGAACCATATCCTTTGGAATTGTCCGGAACCGGTAAGAATAAAGAATGGAGTAACTTACACTCCTATAACCCAGCTATGTTCAGCAGAAGCAACTGACGATGTAACTACATCTATAAACAGCTGCTTACGTCATTTCACTGACAACGTTGAAGGTCCTTCTCCCGACGGGTTAGTTCAGCTGTATCATGTTGTAGGCGAGTTGCATGACAATGTATGGTCACATGGCCAATCAACGGGCTTTTCTATGGCGCAAAAAAACGCAGTTCCTGGGACTAACAAGACGGACTTTCACTTAGAGTTTGCGATCGCGGATAAAGGCTTAGGTTTCTTAGAAGAAATGAGACGTTCAGGCAAAGCTCAGTTACACGGCATCACATGTGATCAAGAAGCGTTGCTTTGGTGTATAGAAGAAGGGAACTCAACAAAGCATGCAGATGACAGCGACCCATGGGCTCAACAATTACCACCAGAACACATAGGTAACTCTCCTTACGGTGGTGGTATTGGTTCAGATTATACAGTAAACCACCACCAAGGCTTGGGCTTAGCTCATTTGGTTCGATTAATTGAACAATTCCAAGGAACGCTGACAATCGCTTCTGGAAGATGCCTCTTAAATATCAATGAAGATGGTGAAAGAGTACAAGAAACGCTTCCAACTTATTGGAAAGGCGTTGCAATAAGCTGTAAATTTAAGCTATCTTTACTTTGTGAAGAGATAAACGATACAGTCGATGAACAACTCTTAGCGTTGATGGAACAACTCAGGGGGGGATGATAATGAAAACTAAAATAGCAATAAATAAAAGTGATTTAGCTTCAAGAAGAACAGCCTCGGTAGAACGTAAGGCTCTTGAAGAAGCAATACTGTTTGGCGATGCAGTTGAAGTAGATCTAGAGTCCGTCAACTCCATATCTGAATCATATTCCGATGAGCTTTTCGGCGTATTAGTGGCCAAGCATGGTCTTGATGCCTTCGTAAAACAAGTGACTATTCTGAACGCTAAAGAAAGCATCCTGAGAAGCATAGCTAAAGTTATTCAACGTAGAGAAATTGAGCGAAAAAAGCCCTTTGAGACTGCAGAGAATGTCGCTATGGCTTAAATATACATTACCAACAAAAAAGCCCCTTTTCAGGTAATGCCGTTCACTTAAGAGTGAACGGCATTTTTGTTCTTAGCATACCGTTGT